>JAKANJ010000044.1 GCA_021823825.1 bacterium
GAAGCCTTCAGAAAATTGGAAGTCATAATAAAATCCGTTGTCAATAACGGGTCCAATGGCGAGCTTGGCGCTCGGATCTTTTTCAAGGACGGCAATAGCAAGTAGGTGGGCCAGGGAATGGCGGATGTTGTGAAGATTATTTTCTGATTCCATAATCTTTACACTTTAGCACTTTTCAGCCTGTTTTTACAATTCTTTTACTTTTTCAACAATGAGGCTCTTTTCACCATTTCTATCAGAAATTTTGCCTTTGACTTTGATGCATCGGTCTGTTGTTTCAAAAAGTAATTTATTTGATGCTAGCACCTCAGGGAAAAGAACTACTTCAAGGGTGCCTGTAGTGTCGGTTAACTTTACGAAGGCCATTTTGTCACCCTTTTTTGTAAGGATTGCATGAACGTTTTCAACAATTCCTCCAACGACAGCGACCATGCCATCGCGCATTGTTTTGACCCCTTCTATTGTTGTTCCAATTGCAGCAAGTTTTTCACGGTGGTCTTCTAGGGGATGCCCTGACACATATAGACCGAGAAGCTCTTTTTCCCACGCAAGTGAATCACGTTTTGCTGCTGGGGGTGCAGACTTTAATCGCAACGCTGGTATGCTCGATTTGTCGGCCATTCCGCCGAAAAGTGATTCCTGCCCGCTCATCTCTTTTCCTTGTGACCGATTGTAGGCAAGAGCTTCTTCTGTGTTTGCAAGCATAATGCCACGTTCGCCAAGTGCATCAAGGGCGCCAGACTTTACCAGTGCCTCAAATGATTTTTTATTTAGATTTTTATGTCGGATGCGCTCGAGAAAATCTGCAAGTGAAGTAAATGGTCCATTGGTTACGCGCTCATCAATGATTGCATCAGAAATATCCGTTCCAAGATTTTTAATTGTATAAAGCCCAAAGCGAATTTCTTGGTGTTTATCTTTATCTACAATGGTGAACCCACCAAAGCTTGCATTGACATCTGGTGGCAGGATGGGGAGGCCCATTCGTTTGGACTCACCAATAATCTCTGCGATCTTTTCAGTATCGCCAGATTCTGCAGTCAAAATGGCGGTCATGTATTCCACGGGGAAGTTTGCTTTCATGTATGCCGTTTGGTATGCAAGTCGACCGTAACTTGCAGCGTGTGCCTTGTTGAAACCATACGCCGCAAATGGTTCAATGAGCGCCCATAACTCGTCTGCCTTTTTTTGTGAGAGACCACCTGCAATAAATCCTTTTAGTAATTTTTCCTTTTGAGCCTGCATTTCAGCGGGGATTTTTTTGCCCATTGCTTTTCGGAGCTTGTCAGCTTCAAGCCATGTATACCCAGCGAGCTTGATGGCTATCATCATGACGTCATCTTGATAAGTAATTACGCCGTATGACATTGAAAGTATCTCTGCCATTCGCGGGTCAAGGTAGGAAACGAGGGAAGGATTTTGTTTTCGTTTAATATATTCAGGAATAGATTCAAGTGGTCCAGGACGATAAAGAGCGACCATTGCATTAATGTCGTGGATTGTTGATGGCCTCAGTTCTTTTAGATAGCGAGTCATTCCCGCACCATTGAGCTGGAAGAGACCCATGGTTTCTCCGCGCGCAAGCATTTCAAATGTTTTTTTGTCTGCAATATCTATATTATCAAGATCAACTTCTACTCCATGTCGTTCTTTTGCAAGGCGAACTGCATCTCCTAAAATTGAAAGGTTGCGAATACCAAGAAAATCGTACTTTAAGAGACCCGCATCTTCAACTGCGTGCATGTCATATTGGGTTATGATTTTTCCACCTTTAGGGTCAAGTTGGGTTGGGGTGAAATCATACAGAGGTGATGGTGCGATAACGACGCCAGCAGCATGTACAGAAATATGTCGGACACAACCCTCTAGACGTTTAGCAAGATCAATTATTTCTGTTGTCGTTGGGTCGTTTTTATATAAGTCGCTGAGCTCTGGAGTCAGTTTGAGCGCAGTATCGATTGTCATAGGAAATCCCTGTGAGCCCTCTGGAATTAACTTTGAAATTTTATCGCCAACAATATATGGGTGACCAAGAGCGCGCGCCACGTCACGAACGGCGCCACGTGCCATCATCGTACCGAATGTTCCAATTTGTGCTACATGGTCGGCCCCATATTTTTCACGGGCATAGGCAATAACCTCGTCACGACGGGTATCGGCATAATCCATATCAATATCGGGTGCACTTGGTCGCTCTGGATTCAGAAAACGTTCAAACGGAAGATTATATTCGAGAGGGTTTACATTTGTGATACCGAGAAGGTAAGTAGTAATAGAGCCAGCAACAGACCCTCTGACGTTTGTAAGGATTCCATTATCTCGAGCAAACTGCAGAAGATCTGCAACAACAAGGAAGTATGGTGAATATCCTTTTGTACTGATAACTCCTAGCTCGTATTCAAGACGCTTAAGGACATTTTCGTCATCAGGTTTTAATTTTCGTCTTTCTATACCCTCAAATGCTAGACGTCTGAGCTCGCTATCATAGCTTGTACCTTCAGGGATTTTAAGGTCGGGAAATACCCACGAGCCAAGGTTGAGCTCAATGTTGCACATGTCAGCAATTTTTTGAGTGTTCCATACGGCCTCTGGCGTATCTTTGAAATACTCTAAAGCAGTCTCTGTGTTAATGAAAGAGTAGTCATCGGTCGCCATTGAAAAACGAGCTTCTTCTTTGAGGTCGGCGTTTGTTTGTATTGCCAGCAGGGTCTCGTGAGCTCGTTGATCCTCATGATGAAGGTAGTGCGAGTCCTGCGTTGCGACAAGAGGAATGTTATGTTTTTTTGCCAGTTCTACAATCTTTTTTCGTACTTCAAGTAGACCTTCTACACCAGGGTGGTGCATGATTTCTAGAAAATAATTTTCTTTACCAAAAATATCTTGGTGCTCCGCAATGATGCGCTCAGCTTCTTCTATGTCGTTGTCTCTAAGCGCTCGAGAAAACTCACCGCCAAAACATCCGGATAGGCAGATAAGTCCTTCGCTGTGCTTACGAAGAGCTTCCTTATCGAGACGTGGCTTATAGTAATAACCCTCAAGTTGTGAAATGGTTACTAGCTGGACTAAATTTTTATACCCTACTGCATTTTTTGCGAGAAGTGTGAGATGGTATCTCGTTGTATCAATTCCCGGTCGTTTATCGTGTCGCGATCCCGGTGTAATATACGCCTCTAGGCCAATAATCGGTTTAATGTCTGCGCTTTTACATTTTTTATAAAATTCAATTGCACCATACATGTTGCCGTGGTCAGTAAGACCGATTGCGTTCATCCCATAGGAGCGTGCAAGCTTCACCATCTCATCAATTTTTGAGAGCCCATCCAACAATGAGTAATGGCTGTGCGTGTGGAGATGAATAAATGTAGGCGGACGAGGTTCCATATGCGGGTAGTATACCAGAACAATCTAGACTAGGAAAAATTAATAAAAAAACCCCGCTTTTGCGGGGTTTTGGGAAGGGGCTGCAATCATTGGTAAAGATCGAAAACGGAGTTAAACAGAAGATGGACGTTGAAAACCTTTTCTGCAAGGCTTGAAATTTCCATTTTTTGAGGGTGTCGGTAGATATATGATTCCTTTTTGCAGCTAGGGCAAACAAGGAAACATACTTCTATACTGCTTGGAACCCAGTAATCACCCTCGTCACATCCGTGCGGCTTGATGTAATGGTGAACCTGGTTGAAGGTCCATTGACCTATTTCGCCCTTCTTTTCGCACGCGGGGCAGAGTAGAAGGGTTTTCCGTAAAAGATTGATGCGTGCAGTTTTTAGTTCCTGCAGCCTTCTTTCGGTGGCAGTAATTCTTTGCTCAAGGTGCCTCACTCTTTCATTTAGGGGTTGCTCTGCATTAACAAGTTTTTGCATGAGTACCTTCTCCTCTTGTAGTCCGAGAAAACCTTACCACTTATGAGTTTTAACAGCAAGGGGAGAGATTCCTTACTCTTTGTGTTTTGGTGTAGTATACAAGTACAAATATTGCAATGAAGCCAAAAAAAATAATTGGAATCGATGAAGTGGGGAGGGGGCCGCTTGCTGGGCCTGTTGCCGTTGGCGCGGTTTGTATAAAGGCGGAGTATTCTCGTCACCTTAGAAAGCTTTTCCCTGTTGTGAAGGATTCAAAAAAGTTAGCACCAAAAGCTCGGGAAGCATGGCGTGACCGAATTCGCGAAGCGGAGCGAATGGGGTATCTGTCGTGTGCCGTATCGTACGTTGCGCCATCTGTTATAGATAAAAAGGGTTTAACGTTTGCTATTCAAAGTGCGATAAAACAATCACTTTCTGAGATCGAGCACGACGCAAACGAAACCCGCGTGTTGCTTGATGGTGGTCTTCATGCACCAAAGGAATACCTTTTACAAAAAACAATAATAAAAGGGGACGAAAAAGAACTTGCGATAGCCCTGGCCTCAATTGTTGCAAAAGTAGCCCGTGACGCCAAAATGGTACTTCTTTCAAAAAAGTTTCCACAATATGGCTTTGAGCAACACAAGGGCTACGGCACGCGGGCACATTATCTAGCTCTTAAAAAATATGGACCAACCCTGCACCATCGCAAGAGTTTCCTTCATAATAAGGTCATATAGGGGGTAGGGGCTTGATTTTTTAGTTACCCTCTGCTATATTGGGACAACTATGGTAGTACGAATGAGACACACACGCGCGCATACGGCAAACCGCCGTTCGCACCACGCACTGGAAGGAGTCCGTCTTTCAAAGTGTGTGAAATGCTCTGCCCTTCACTTGCGCCACACCGTCTGCACGAATTGCGGTACCTATCGCGGGAAGACGGTATTAAAGATGGCAAAGACGATTGCAAAAACCGAGAAGAAAGTTTCTGCAAAGGGAAAGGCAGCAAAGTAGAGCTATCTGCTTGCTGTTTTTTCTTTTGTGCGCGTAAGGTTAGCACTTTATAAAATACTACTAAACTATGGCAAATAGGCACCTTTCAAGAAGTATTGTGATGCAGACTCTCTACGAGTGGGATTTCCGTGGAGGTGCGCTGACTGATCTTGAGATTGAAAAGTCACTTGTGCGTGATGCAGAGGAATTTGCTCCAGGGGTTCATGATAT
>JAKANJ010000045.1 GCA_021823825.1 bacterium
GATCAAGTTTCAAGAGATGGTTTTCCCGAACGGCGTTTCTTACGACTATTCAGCATTTGGAACCACCAAAACAGCCGATGTTTACGAGCTAAAACAGTTAATTGCGACCAAAAATTCTACTATGGTGCCCTCAGCAGGAATCGAACCTACATCTAATCCTTAGGACGGATCTGTTCTATCCATTGAACTACGAGGGCAATAAACAAAGTTGTAGTCAACTTTGTTTGAACTATAAGGTCTACCTTGCTTACGCGATACCAAGGAGATGGGAAATTCGTGGCTTATCAAAGCCAATAGTCATATCTTCATCAATGAAGATAACAGGAACGCCCATTTGTCCGCTCTTCTCAACCATCTCTTTTCTCTTCTCTAGATCAGAACCAACATTGTAATCCGTAAAAGGTACATTGTTTGCAGTAAAAAATTCTTTTGCCATTTTGCAATATCCACAGGTTGGAGTTGAATAAATTGTTACTTGTTTCATACAAATTTTAGGGTTAGTTTAATAATTTCCTTTGTTTCTCATTGCCTTACTATTTTATCATAGTGGGCAAAGTGGCGCCAGCTCACCTTCGTCGCCCACTTTTATACTCACTTCTCCCTACTTCCCAAGCAATACAAAGACACCCCAAGCAAATTGCCTGGGGTGTCTTTGTAATGTGCGGGTAGGGAGAATCGAACTCCCGTTTGCTGCTTGGGAAGCAGCCATCCTACCACTAAATGATACCCGCATTAAACCCCTTTCTAGAAGCCCAAAAATGACACGAGACGGGCCCAAAAGCCAACAGTTGTACTCGCCTCGCTATTTTCACTTTTTTTTGAGCTATCGTCAACCACAATGACCACGTCCTCACCTGGTCGCGCTACCGCAAATTTCTGTCGCACGTCTTCCTCAATCCCCTCGTTGCTTTGAACTCGTGCAAGGCTTGCTGTCAGCTCCGCATTTCGTGCCTGCAAATCTTGAAGCGAGCGCGCAGCGCGGTCTCTTTCATCTCGCGCTATCCTTGCCTTTTGGTAGACTTGCCATGCACCGTCGGCAACCATGAATAAAAGCACCGCAAGGATAACAAGAGACGCCTTGGAATAAAGAATTTTCCTAATTTTTTTCCGCTCTTGAAATGGAATCATTTCTCCTGTAGTATAGACCAATAACAGCCAACAGAATACCCCCTACTTCTATGTTTGACAAAAAATACAAAAAATACTGGAATACATTTGGTGTCGTCGTTGCAGTTCTTGTTATGATTAGTATGATACTCCTATACGCTGCGCCAAGCCTTTTTAGGTAAGTTTCTCCACTTTTCGCAAGCCTTACGCCTCTCCCCCACGAACCATTTTTAGGAATACCTCATGGGGTATATCAACAGTGCCCTGCGCCTGAAGTTTCTTCTTTCCACGCTTCTGTTTTGCCCATAGTTTTTTCTTGCGTGTAATATCTCCACCGTACAGATATCCTGTTACATCTTTTTTCATTGCAGTAAGCGACCGCGATGAAATTATGCGCCCAAGCCCTTGCCCTTGAATTTTTACATTAAACAATTGCCGAGGAAGAATACTGTGTAGTTTCTCTACCATATCCTCAGCCTCACGTTCAATACGCCGTCGCGACACGACCTTAGAAAAAGCAGGGACGATTTCATCTGCGACCAGAATATCAAGTCTTGCAACATCTGCTTCGCGGTAGCCAATGAGTTCATAGGCAAGCGATCCAAATCCCGATGATGCACTTTTTAGATTATCAAAAAAGTTGCGCATCAACTCACGGAGTGGCATTTCAACTTCAATCGAGGTACGATTGTCTCCAAAAAGCTCCGTGTGGCCAACAACGGCTTCGTGTTCATAGAGAAGGCTCATGATTGGACTCACGTATTTAGGCGGTGTGATAATTTTTACCCTTGCCCATTGTTCATAAATTTTGCTCGTTGTTCCATAATCGGGGAATAGATGCGGTGAATAGATCACTTGCCTCTTTCCTCCTTCTGTTCCATCACGACGTGCACTATCAGAGGAGCCACGAAAATCTCGCATTTCGACTTCATAGGTAATCGATGGTGTTGTGACGATGAGTTCAAGGGCAAATTCACGGCGCAAACGCTCGGTTACTATCTCCATATGGAGCATACCCAAAAAACCACAGCGAAATCCCCTGCCCAAAACTCCAGAAACTTCTTCTTCAAACGAAAGAGATGAGTCCGATAGCTGGAGGATCTCAAGTGACTGCTTGAGTGGCATAAAATCATCTTGGCTTTCTGGATACACTGAGGCCCACACTACCGGTCGTGGCTTCATATACCCAGAGAGCGCAGGAAGTGGACTTCGCTGGGTGAGGATTGTATCACCGACCGTTGCGATACCTGGTTTTTTGATGCCCGTAAGAATGTAGCCAATTTCACCGGCAGAAATTACATCAGTATCAACCATATCTGGATGAAAGATACCAACACCAAGGGCGCCAAATTTTTCTCCCGCCTGAGAAAAGACTAGCGTATCATTTTTTGCTGCCTTTCCGTCAAGAACCCGCACGTATACAATAATTCCCTTATGTGTTGAATATCCAAAATCAAAAACAAGTGCACGAAATGGCCCTCCTGCTCCATGCTCAGATACTGGTTCTGGAATATTTTTAACAATAGATGCAAGCACCTCAACAACACCCTGTCCTGTTTTTCCAGAAACCTCAAGGACCTCATCTGCTGAAATATCAAGAAGTGCCGCAACTTCCTCTTTAACCTCTCGAACGCGCGCAATTGGTGAATCTACTTTTGAAACTGCAGGGATAATAATTAACCCTGCTTCGCGAGCCATAGCAAGAACAGAAAGTGTTTGTGCCTGTACTCCTTGTGTTGCATCAACAAGCAAGATTGTCCCCTCAACAGCACGCATCGCGCGCGAAACTTCGTATGAAAAATCAATGTGTCCCGGCGTGTCAATAAGATTTAGTATGTACTTTGCGCCCTCGTAGGTATATTCCATTCGCACTGGCTGCATTTTGATTGTTATGCCCCGTTCGCGCTCAAGCTCCATTGAATCCAAAACCTGCTCTTTCATTTTTCTTGCCTCAACCGTGCCTGTTACTTCAAGCATGCGATCTGCGAGGGTTGACTTGCCGTGGTCAATATGAGCAATTATAGAGAAATTACGTATATGTTTGAGATCCATGTCCTACCGAGAATACCACAAAATCCTTTAAAATCAAAGGTTTTATGAAAATAGGCTACTTCAAAATGCCCACAACTCTATACCGCTTTAATAACAAAAAAGTTTATATTTCTTCTCTGTCCGGGATTGTTATTCCCGCCTTCCAAAGCCTGCGATGAAGAGTGTGGCGAATCTCCTCTACATCCTTATTGCGAAAAACTACTAACACGAGCCACCAGGTAATCGCTCCAGCGAGAGACGCAATCAATCCCTGGAAAAAAATTCCTTTAGCAGTTTGGAGATTCAAATAAATACCCAATACCACCAAGAATTCATACGTAACAAATCCCGCGAGAAGAGAAGCAAAGGAAGAAACAACAAAAGTATCTCGCAACTCTGAAAACAACGAATAACCAAATCTTCTTTTAAAAAGGTAAACAAGAAGAATGAGATTAATAATCATGCCGGCAGAGTACGCCAGTGGAAGCATGAGCACCTGAGCACCAGGTGCCCCATCTACGCGAAAAAGTATTCCGATGAAATTTTGTAAAAATAGAGAATGTGCGTAACCAGAAATAAGTTCATATCCAAAAAGAACGATTACACTAGAGGAGAGTACGCCGATAATTGCGGGGAGCACGTTGTCCCCTACGGCATGTAGTCCGCGAAGTAAAAGTAGCCCCAGAGACTGGGCAATGATTGATAAAGAAAAGATGGCAAGTGCTGCGGCAGTAAGTCGTATCGCGCTATAGCCGAATAAACCGGTACCAAGAATTACTCGCACGATTTGAGCGCGTAGTATGATAAAAAATATAAATGCTGGAATAAGCCAAAAAACAAGATGGCGAGAAGCATTGATAACTTGCTCTACATATTTTTTCCCGCCATCTTCAAACGAGTGTTTAGAAAATATTGGAAAGGCTGCAGTTATATACGATGTCCCAATTATTAAAAGTGGTATTGACTGCAAGTTAAAAGCAAAACTAAATATCGTTACTGAGCCCTCTTGCATTTTTGCCGCAAAAATAATGAGCGCAAAAAGAGCAAGCTGACTTGTTAAGAGGCTCACTGCGCGGGGAAAAGCACCACGAATGACATCCCAGAGATCTGTAAACGACGGACGAAAAGATAGGGTAAGAAAGAATTCATCGCGCGCACTTATAAAAAAGTACACAAAAAAACTAAGAAAAGCACCGAATACTGCTCCCCAAGCTATACCAACAACCCCAAACGCAGGATACAAGAAAACCGCACCCGCAATAATGCCGAAATTGTACAAAATTGGCGCAAGCAAGAAGGCAAAAAAACGATTAAGCTTTTGTGCGACACTGCTAAATAAATTTGATAACCCCAAAAAAACTGGAGACAGAAGAAGAACCCGAGTCACGACAATAAGATTGCCCTGTGACGCCGCATCAAATTCATGAAAAAATGTTTTTGTGACAAACGGAACCGCAAAAAACAAACCAATCGCCGCCAAGACAAGGATGATAAAAAATATAGTAAATACATCGTTCAAAAATTTTTTTGCGTGTTCATCGCTTTCTGCGGCATGCTTCGTGAGAATGGGAACAATAACAACCGCTGCCATAAACGAGGCCACGCCGGCAAAAAGTATATCGGGGGTGCGGAAAGCAGCAAAATAGATATCCAAAACTCTGCTCGCACCAAAATTATGTGCAAGAGTCCAATCCCGAATAACTGCAAATACCTGAGAAAAAAGTGCAAAAACTCCCATCAAGATTGCTGCCTCGTGTACACCATTTGGCTCACGACGAAGTAGTGACAAAAGTTTTTTCGCCATATATTCCTTATTATATCGTCAAGTGAGGAGCGACACAAATGGAGCACCATTTACGGCGTCCGAACGCAGACGATATATAGTAATCTATATATCGGGCAAGTGAGGAGCGACACAAATG
>JAKANJ010000046.1 GCA_021823825.1 bacterium
CCTTCTTGCTAAGATTACTTTTGCTGAGTCCAAGAAAATAGCCAAAGATGCATACGCGTTCCTTGCTGGGGAGATTAAATTATAAATTTATTGTATAATTACTAAGCATGAAAAAAGTCTATATTGTCGTTTTGGTACTAGCGGTTTGTCTTGGCCTTTATGTGTTTCTTCCTCGCATAAGTAATGCACCAACAAAAGGCACGAGCCAAAGCGCACCTTCACAAAACACCTCATTGCCTGTTACGGGGGATGTAACTCTTGCAATTGGACAAAAAGGCCAGGTGGGTGATCTTAGCCTTGTTTGGAATAAGCCAATAGAAGACAGCCGCTGTCCTGCGGGGGTGCAGTGTATATGGGCAGGTGATGTCCGCGTAAACGTAACAATGTCACTCGCTGGATATTCTGAAACAACAAATCTTTCAACAACAAATGCAGGTTTCTTGTTTGACGGTCATGCTGTTTCTATTACTTCTGTCACACCTACGCTCGACCAGTCAAGCGTAATTTCTCCACAAGACTACAGAATTACTTTTCACGTTGAAGCGCGCTAGTTTTGGCAGTGTTTAGGCTTGCATTTTTATTAAATATATGCTACAGTTGAAGAGTATTTAGCACAAGGGGACAGAGTCGAGTTTCGCAGGCGGAATACAGTAATCACAAATAGCACAACATATGACAGGAAAAATTAAAACCCTTACTGATCGTGGATTTGGTTTCATTTCTCGCGAAGGCGAGTCAAAGGACCTTTTCTTCCACTCTAAGGATTTGGTTGGTGTTACTTTCGAAGAATTGAAGCAAGGAGATACTCTTAGCTTTGACGTAGTAGAAGGCGACAAGGGTCTTTCAGCAGTGAACGTTTCACGCGTATAGGCCACCATACAAAAAGCCGACCCGTACTATACGGGTCGGCTTTTTGTATGACTGTGCGAGTACCTTGATTTTTTTATATTTTTATGGTACTATGAAAGGATATGAAAAGAGATGGAGATAGGATAAAAGAGAGTGAAATGCGCATATCTATTACTGATTTTTTGGCATCTTTCAATAAAAATATGCCAAAAGGTTTTCCCTTGGTGACTCCTGCTCTCCTAAAGAAATTCCAGGATGCTCATCCAATGCTTTTTAAGGACGGCAATGTTACCTGGTCACTGGATCAACATCGTAAGAAACTTATAGACTGGCTTCCGAGGAATCTTGAGATACACCAGAAGTAACTTCTCGTTTCTCGGCTCTTTTGTGATACAATCATTTCGTGAATATTTCTAAAACTACATTTCAAGATTACCTTTTTTGTGCAAAAAATGTTTGGCTAAAACTTCACAAGCCAGAACTGCTGGAGGAATTTGCATTATCTGAATTTGAAAGGCATCTTGTCGAACAGGGCAATGAAGTAGAGCTTCATGCACGAAATCTTTTTCCAAACGGCGTAGAGGTTACAGAAACAGGAGAGCGTGCGTGCGAAGTGACCGCAGAGTTAATGGCCCAAAAAACACCTGCAATATTTCAGGCAACATTCATTGTGGATGGCTTTATCGCACGTAATGATGCCCTTGTTTGGGATCCTCAGAATAAGTGCTGGAATCTCTATGAAATAAAGGGAACAAACTCAATAAACGATACAGGAAATGATCATAATCACCTCGACGATCTCGCATTTCAGGCATCAGTACTTCGTCGTTCCCACGTACCCGTGGGCAAGTACTTTCTTGTTCACTTAAATAATAAATATGTTCGTGTTGGCGATCTCAACTATGATGAACTATTTCTGATTGAGGACAAAACTGAAGAAATTTTAGCGCGACTTCCGGTTGTTGAAGAACAAATGGAGACGGCAAAGTGGTACCTTTCAAGCGAAAAAGAGCCACCAGAGGGCTGCAACTGTATTTATAAAGGGCGAAGCCAGCATTGCACAACGTTCACGTATTCAAACAAAAACGTTCCTGCCTATTCTGTGCACGATCTTTCCCGAATAGGATCAAGCAAGAAAAAATTGAATGCTCTGATTGAACGTAAAATATATGAAATTGAGAACATTCCCGATGACATAGATTTTTCTGAAATTCAAGCAAACCAAATAATGGTGCATCGTCAGCAAAAACCAATTATTAATATTGACGGAATCAGAGAGGAACTTGAGTCTCTCGCATTTCCCCTTTATTTTCTAGATTATGAAACCTATGCTCCTGCGATTCCGTCATTGAGCGGTTATAGTCCCTATCAGAGAATACCATTTCAATTTTCGTTGCATATCCTTGAAACACCCGATGCCGAGATGACTCATATTGAATATCTGCAAACTGAGGCGAAGGACCCATCTGAAGATGTGGCTAAACTTCTGGATAGCTCAATCGGCGCCATTGGAACGGTCATCGCTTGGAATAAGTCATTTGAAGCAGGTGTAAATAGGGAAATTGGCGCAAGGTTGCCTGAGTACAAGAATGCGATGGAGCGGATAAACAACATGCTCTACGATCTTATGGATGTATTTAAAAAACAGCACTACGTGCACCCTGATTTTCGGGGGAGTACATCAATTAAAAAAGTATTGCCTGTTCTCGTACCCGAGCTATCCTACAAAGAACTGAATATTCACGAAGGTGGGCAGGCATCAAATTCGTGGGCAGAGATGGTGTCACCAGCAACCCACCCTGATGTGAGTGAGAAAATCGCAGCCGACCTAAAAGTCTATTGCGGACTCGATACCTATGCAATGTATGCAATCTGGAAAGAACTTCAAAAATTGCTATAATTACATACAATATGAAAAAAAATTATGAATGGTATCAAACACTCATAAAACCGAGCTGGGCGCCACCAGCTAAGGTCTTTGGGCCTGTATGGACGTTCCTCTACGTCATTATTGCTGTTTCATATGGATTTATCGGGTATCAATTTTTTGTAAAAGGAATGCCGTTTATTCTGGCACTTCCATTTCTTCTAAATCTCTTATTCAATTTTGCGTATACCCCTATCCAGTTTCGTTTTAAAAATCTACCTCTTGCTACCTTAGATATCCTCCTTACACTTTCAACGCTTGTTTGGGCGATGATGGCAATCTTCCCCTTTATCAAATGGGTTAGTCTTGTCAATATTCCATACCTTCTTTGGGTAACATTTGCGGCTATATTGCAAGTTGAGATTACATTGCTCAATAGAAAAACTGTATAAAATTTTTTCTGTTTAATATGCTGTGCTATTATTTAAAAAAATAATGAAAAAATGGCTTAAAAGTTTTGGGTGGGCACGAAATGGTTTATCAACCGTATGGAAAGAGGAAGCAAACTTTCGTATTGAGCTTTTTGCGGCTTTCGCGCTGATTGTTTTTGCAGCGTACTTTGATTTTTCAGTAATTGAATGGGTTGTTGTAGTCGCCGTTATCACCATGGTACTTACCGGAGAAGTGGTAAACACGGTAGTAGAAGATTTGTGCAACAAAATTGAGCCACGGCAGGACCCTGCAATTGGCAAAATAAAAGATATGGCAGCAGGGTTTGTTTTACTCGTTTCCATTGGTGCTGGAATAATGGGCTCACTTCTAATACTTGCCCATTTTTTTTCTAAATAGCACTAGAGTCCAATACTTTTTTTGAGTGTTGCAAGTTCTGTTCCTGCGATAGGACGATAGGAACCCTCTTTTAGGTCACCGAGTGTGACATTCATTACGCGAATACGAGTAAGTTCTAAAACTTGGTACCCCTCAGCGGTGCACATTCTACGAATCTGGTGTTTTTTTCCTTCGGTCAAAGTAATTCGGAAAAGTGTTTCTCCTGCACGACGTGCTTGTGCGGGTTTAGTTTTGTATGACTCAATCAGTATTCCACGCTCAAGGTGTCGAATAAATGAATCACTTATCGGTTTGTCTACCTTTACGAGATACTCTTTTTCATGGACTCGGTCAGGGGATAAAATACGATCTGTCAAACGACCGTCATTAGTGAGAATAATAAGACCACGGGAATCCTTGTCCAGCCGTCCTAGTGGGAAAAGTCCACGGAGTGCCGGTACTGCCATTTTTATGCTTTCACCTTCTTTTTGAGTATCAGTAGAGATGCCTCTTGGCTTGTAATAGGCAATGTAGCGATGGCGTAACTCGTCTTGCGACATTACCGTAGGGGAAACTGATACGACATCTTTTTCCTCAACCTTATCGCCGATTTTTGCAACTCGGTCATTTATTTTTACAAGTCCTTTCGTAATAAGATCGTCTGCACCGCGGCGTGTTGAAAAACCTTTATGTGCAAGATAGCGATTTATACGTACCGGAAAGGTGAGTGGCTCAAGCACACCAGGCTGTTTGATGGAACTTTTGGCTGGTGTTTTTTTCATGCCTATATTATAGCATAGACTTTATGAAAAATCAAGTTACGACGCGAGGCAGTTCATTGGTAACAACATCCACCCAACGGGATATACGCCATGGCGTATATATTTTTTAAATAGATTTTTCTGTGGTAGAGTCATCCTTATGAAGCCGGTCTCATTTAAGGTTGAAAAGAAAATGCCAAACGCGCTTGGACGTGCAGGTATATTGACTACTCCTCACGGTGTCATTCATACCCCTGCTTTTGTTACCGTCGGCACCAAAGCAACAGTAAAAGCTTTGACACCTGAGCAAGTAAAAGAACTTGGGGCACAAGTCGTCCTCGCTAACACCTACCATCTGTATCTTGAACCAGGTGAAGAAATAATGCGTGAAGGTGGTGGGCTTGGAAAAACTATGAATTGGGCCGGGCCGACAATGACCGACTCGGGAGGATTCCAAGTTTTTTCATTGGGTGCAGCATACGGAGAAGGAGTTACAAAGGTTGCGACCAAAAAAGAATTAGAGGAAGTAGTAGTTGATGAACGTGGTCCGTCTGATGAACGTGTCCACGAAAAACTCGTAAAAATAGATGAAGAGGGCGTTACTTTTAAGTCATACAAGGATGGTAGTACCCATCGTTTTACTCCCGAACGCTCAATGGAGATTCAGCACAATATTGGGGCGGATATTATGTTTGCATTTGATGAATGTACGGCGCCCAATGCACCTCGTGAATACCAAAAACAAGCG
>JAKANJ010000047.1 GCA_021823825.1 bacterium
TGATGATTTTCGTGACGTACCATGATGTGTTGAAGTTGATCCATAAATAATAAAAAGCCCCGCGAGCGGGGCTTTTTTGTTGGTTCTTTAGACCTTCAACAGCTTGCGAACGTATTGAGCTCCATCGGTCTTTCCCTCGGTTTGCACCTTGATATGTTTGCCGAGGGGAAGGGTAAGGAGCAACGATTGCCCCTTGTCATGGAAGCATTGGCTTTTGCCAAAGAACCACGGGTGACGGCAGCCGATTTTGGCGCAGGTATCGAACGCGAGAAGAACATCATTGCTCTTTTCCGAGTCTGTACGAATGGTGACGTACGAGAGCGTTCGGTTGCTGAGATCAATATTGTTCTTGATGATCACCCCAGAAAAAATGGGCTTGCGTCGATGTACGGCGATTAGTGCGATGACGCACAGCACGAGAAGAGCGACGAGGAACGCGTTCAGTGTGCTCATCTGTTTCTCCTAAAAGAAATTGTAAGGCCAGGGTGGACTTACATCTAACACAACAGTATAGGCTTACAAATACTCTGTCAAGGTGAGTAGGGGTAAAAAGAAAGCCCCGTGTTGGGGCCTTTGATAATGGATAAGTCATTTCAAATAAGGGAAAACCAATTTGAAAACGAGTACCAATTTTTGCGTACTCCCGACTACTTTGTGCGAGGTAACGGTAACCTGTTCTCCGCAGCGAAGAATTTTATTTAACTCTACTGCTTTGTTGTGGAAACACTCTTCTCCTTCCGGATGATTGCAGGAGGGCATGGTCCTTGTATCAAACTCAAGGATCATGTTTGCTTCCACGCCCTTTCTTTTAGCCCTGATGAGCACCGTTGACATTTTTGTGTCTGACTGTTTGATGCTCTTTGAGAGGATTGTTCCCCAGATCACGTGCACGGTGTTCTTGGCTCGGGCAATGTGGAAGAGAAGCCCAAGAGAGAGAAGAACGGCAACCGCCGCAATTTCGCGTTCCATGTTTGAACTCCTGAAAGAATCATTTTTGTAAGATCGAATTGACCCTACATCTTTTATCAATATACACCTAAATTACTCTTTTGTCAATAAATTTGGCGGAGCGCAAGTTTTCATGTACTATACGACATATGCGCCAATCTCAACTTTTTACTAAAGCACGCAAGGAGGCACCGTCAGATGAGGTCGCAAAGAATGCTCAGCTGCTTATTCGTGCTGGATTTATCTACAAAGAAATGGCGGGAGTGTATTCTTTCTTGCCGTTGGGTCTGCGAGTTTTAAATAAAGTAGAAGACATTATAAGAAGAGAAATGAATGAGGCGGGTGGAATTGAAATGCGCACCGCGGTCCTTCAAAGTAAAGATGTTTGGGAAAAAACAAATAGATGGGACGACGAGGTTGTCGATAACTGGTTTAAGACTAAGTTAAAAAATGGAGGGGAGGTGGGGCTTTCGTTTACAAACGAGGAAGCTTACTCAAATATTTTGAAACAATATATCAGCTCTTACAAAGACTTGCCGATTTATCCATATGATTTCAAAAGTATTTTTCGAAACGAATCGAGAAGTAAATCGGGAATCATGCGCGGTAGAGAATTCTACTGGAAAGCGCTCTACTCTTTTTCACAGGATGAAGCTGAGCACGAGGTTTTTTATGAGAAAATGAAGACTGCGTACCGCAATATTTTTGACGCAGTGGGTATAGGCCACGTGACACATCTCACGTTTGCGTCAGGTGGCACGTTTTCTAAATTTTCTCATGAGTTTCAAACAGTCACTGATGCTGGCGAGGATAGTATTTACATAGATGAAAAGTCGGGAATTGCGATTAATAAGGAGGTCTATAATGACGAAGTTATTGCTGATCTCGGTTTAAATAAGGAATCATTGGTAGAAAAAACGGCAGTTGAAGTAGGAAATGTGTTTTCTCTAGGAACGAAATTTTCCGCGCCGTTTGATTTGAAATATAAAGATAAGAACGGGGAGGAGAAACTTGTCGTTATGGGCAGTTATGGTATTGGGCTCGGGCGTTTGATCGGGACGGTAGTCGAGGTTTTGTCGGATGACAAAGGTATCGTTTGGCCGAAGTCGATTGCACCGTTTGCTGTCCACCTCGTTGAGCTCGCGGGAGCTGATGACGCAGACATTCACGCGGAGGCGGAGAAATTGTACGGAGAACTCACGCGTAAAGGAATTGAGGTTCTTTGGGATGATCGTGACTTGCGTGCGGGAGAAAAATTTGCTGAAAGCGATCTCATGGGTATCCCACTTCGTGCGGTCATTTCTAAAAAAATGATTGAGGAGGGGAAGGTTGAAATAAAAATACGCGCAACAGGAGAAGTTCGCATTGTTGATCGTGCGGATATCCCTAGCATTGTTGATAAAATTAATTGATTTAGTAATGAAATAATATGTTTGAGAGATTCTACCAACTTTTTTCTAATGACATCGGTATCGACCTCGGTACGGCTAACACCCTTGTCTATCTAAGAGATCACGGGATTGTCATAAACGAACCTTCGGTTGTTGCCGTGAATCAAAAAACAGGAACGGTTGTTGCTCTCGGTACTCAAGCAAAGCAAATGATTGGCCGTACCCCTGGGCACGTAGCGGCTATTCGACCTCTCGTTGATGGTGTTATATCCAACTTTGAAGTAACGGAAGAGATGCTTTCGTACCTTATCAATAAGGCAAACAAGATTAGTAAAAAAACAGTTCGTCCTCGCGTAGTCATTGGTGTTCCGTCAGGGATTAGCTCTGTTGAGACGCGTGCCGTGTATGATGCTGCTAAAAATGCTGGCGCTCGTGAGGTTCATATTATTGAAGAACCAATGGCCGCTGCGATTGGCATCAAGCTTTCCATAAAAGACCCAGTAGGGAATATGATTATCGATATTGGTGGTGGGACAACCGATATCGCTGTTATCTCACTTGGTGGTATTGTTCGTTCCAAAAATTTACATATTGCAGGGGACAGATTGAACAATGATATTGCAAATTATGTCCGTGATGAGTTTCGTGTTCTTATCGGTGAACGAACCGCAGAAAGTGTCAAAATTGCGATAGGTTCGGCGAAAAAGGGTTCAGGGCCGATGGAGGCAGTTATCCGGGGTCGCGATCTCGTAACAGGACTCCCTCGCGAAGTTGTCGTTACGGATACTGATATTCGAGAAGCGATGAGCGGTTCTGTCATTGGTCTATTGGACGCAGTAAAAGAGGTCATTGAAACAACCCCTCCAGAAGTTCTTTCTGATGTCATGAGTCGCGGAATTGTTCTTGTTGGAGGCGGCGCTCTTCTTCGAGGTCTTGATGACTTATTGTCTCAAACACTTCATGTGCCTGTTTATGTTGCAAACGATCCGCTTACTGCCGTCGCGCGTGGCACGGGTATTGTTTTAGAAGAGATGGAATCGTTCCGCGAAGTTCTTATTCAACACGAAAATGATGCAACGCCCCGCTAATATACAAATGAGTAAAAGAAGAGTAACTCTCTTTGCTATCATTATTCTCAGTTTTTTTTCATTAATCTATACGCCCGTACGCGAAGAGCTTGTGCGCCTTGTTTCTCCTTTGGCCTCAGGAGCTTTTTATCTTGGGAGTAAAACTGCTGGTATTGGCAATGCGCTTGTTAACAATTTCCGCGATAAAAATGCGCTTGTGTATGAAAATTCAATGCTTCGGGCACAAAATAGTCTCTTGCAGGCGGAAGTTCTCGACCGGAGTGTTCTCCAGGGGCAAATAGCACAGCTGGAGGGAACGCTTGGCAGATCGAAGAATAATAATTTAGTTGCAGCAAATGTTTTAGAGGGGTTTTCCCAGTCTCCGTACGACACACTCACTATTGATGTTGGAACAAATCAAGGCGTTAAGAACGGAGATTATGTCGCTTATGGGGGTGTCGGCGTAGTGGGTTTTATTGCTGAAACTACCGAAACCTACTCAAAAGTAAAACTGTACTCCTCTCCCGGAGAGGAGTACTTGGTGCTTATTGGTTCTCATCTTATTCCCGCTACAGCGCGTGGGAAGGGTGATGGTAACTTTGATGCAAAGGTACCCCAGGGAAGCGCAATTGTTGTTGGCGATGTTGTGACTGTGCCCAAGGACAATCTCGTCCTTGGGCGTGTCACTGCAATAAATCAAAAAGAAGGCGCACCGTATGCGACTGTCTTATTCCGTTCCTCTTTCAACCCTACAGAGATACAAACGGTTGAAGTCGTTGTCGGCACTCATTAAACATTATGCTAAAACGTATTTCCTTTGATGTTTTGCTTTTGGTTATGGTCCTTTATTTCCCTTGGTGGGTTGCGGCTCTCGGGGCGTTTACGGGAGCATTTTTATTCGCATCGTATTACGAGATTTTTCTGTTTGGCGTGCTTTTCGATATCATCTATGGGGTGCCCTCAGCAATGCTCCATGGACTGATGGGGATTATAGGAGCCACAATTTTTTATTTTCTTGGCTCGCTTTCGAGGAACTATATACGACCAGTATATAAATAATTTACCTCTGGCATGGCGTAGGTAGCTATTGTTTTCATGCAAATGTTGTCATATTTGACGTTTATTTGCTAATATCAGGCACGATGTTTAAAAGGAAACGACAACTTTCAGACAAGCATCTAAAGCAATTATCGCGGGAAATAGACCCAGATGAGATTTTTCTTGATGCAAAAAATTTGCCAGGATTTGATAAAGATCAGTTTGAGGGGCGTATTGAAAAACCGATTAGTCGAGTTGCCGTCTTGGGTTTATTCCTCGTTTTCCTTCTCATTCAAGTTGTTTTCCTGAGTAGAACTGCGTACTTACAAATTGCAAACGGGAGCGCTTTTTTGGCAAAAAGCGAAAATAACCGTTTAAACAATACGCCTATTTTTGCAATGCGCGGGGTTATCTATGACAGGAACAAAGTTCCTTTGGCTTGGAATTCGTATGACGATGCTGCAGCAAAGACAGCCCTCATCATTTCTGGCACAGGAACATCGACGCAAATGATGCCGTTTCCTCATCGGTCATATATTGCGGCACCGGGATTTGGGCACTTGCTTG
>JAKANJ010000048.1 GCA_021823825.1 bacterium
GACTGTTGTACCAGCTGGGATTGTTACGCCTTTTTTTCCTATTCTTGACATATAAGTATTATTACCAAATTTTAAAAAGTGCCTCCCCTCCGACCTGCGCTTTGCGCGCCTCATCACCCGTCATAATACCTTTTGGTGTAGAAAGAACCAAAAGTCCATAGCCACTTTTTATTTTCTTAATTTCATCTCGTTTCATATAGAAACGGCGTGATGGTTTTGAGATACGGCCAACACCAGCAATGCGTGGCTTTTTGCCATCATAAGTAAGTCCAATTTCAAGTGTCTTTTGAACTTTCTTACCTTTCTTTTCATAGGATGCAATGTAGCCCTGCTTGAAAAGAACAGCTGCGATTGCTTCTTTTAGTTTAGAATATGGCATCTCAGCTACAGCCTTACCAGCTGTCCCTGCATTCTTGATGCGAATAAGCATATCTGCGATTGGATCGTGCATAATAATAATAGATTACCAGGAAGATTTCTTAACGCCGGGGATCTTGCCCTCGTTTGCAAGCTCACGGAAACAAATACGACACAAATCAAAATCTGCCATATACCCACGACGACGAGAACAGTTGAAGCAACGACGTACGGTACGAGTGCTGAATTTTGGCGTTTTTTTGGAACGCGCGGTTGTTGATGTTTTTGCCATAGTTAAATACCGGGACTTCGGTTCTGCTAATATCACGCGTAAATTCTTCTTTGCTCAAAGAACCAAAGGGTTATTCGAAAAAAGAAGAAGAAAAGCGGATTAAACAAAAAAGCTCTCTAAAGAGCATCCAAACCCGTACGAGCATCCTAGCATACAGAGAAATAATGTCAATAAGGTGGGGTACCTACCCCATGTTAAACAAAAACCACCCATGCGCAAAGCGCATGGGTGGTTTTTGTTTAACATACTAATTCTTAAACGGTACTCCGATAATTTCAAAAAAGCGTGTTGCCTCTTCTTTGCTCTTTGCTGTCGTTACAATGGTCACCGCCATACCGAAGATATCTTTAATGTCCTCATCCCCTGTCTCTGGGAAAATTGTTTGCTCCTTGATACCAAGAGTGATATTACCAATTTCATCAACACTTTTCTTGTCAAAACCGCGGAAGTCACGTGTACGAGGGACAGCAACGTTGAAGAATTTGTCTAAAAAGCCCATCATACGCGCGCCACGGAGTGTCACCGCTACGCCAATCTTGTCGCCTTCGCGAACCTTGAATGCAGCAATGGACTTCTTTGCAGAACGAAGCGCTGGTTTCTGACCAGTGATTTTAGCAAGACGTCCCATGACCATCTCATTGCGATTTTTGTCCTTTGAGCGTCCTGTCGTAGCAGAAATTACAACCTTGGTCAGACGTGGTGCCGCAAGCACACCCTTATAGCCAAACTCGCCCTTCATCTCTTTATAGGCAGTTGCTTGTTTCTCTTTTACCGATTTCATTGTAGTTTTCATAGTATCAAAAATTATTTGAGCTCTGAGCCACTTTTTTTAGTGACACGAACATTTTTGCCTGCAATTTTCTTAATGCCAACACGAGTGCGGACATTTGCCTTTGGATCCACGATCATCAGGTTTGAAGCGTTAATTGGCATTGCGCGCTCAATAATTTGACCGCTACCTTCTTTCGTACGAGCGTGCTCGTGTATTTTTGAAATATTTATACCCTCCACGACAGCTCGATTGAGCGCAGGAAGAACCTGGACCACTTTGCCCTTCTTTCCTTTATCTTTTCCAGTGATTACAATCACGTTGTCTCCTTTTTTGATCTTCATAGTGGTGGGAATAAATTGTTATTAAACGACCTCAGGCGCGAGCGAACCAATTTTGTTATAGCCAGCCTCAACAACTTCACGAGGGATTGGCCCAAAGATACGAGTTCCTTTTACTTCTTTTTTTGCCTTTTCAACGATTACTACAGCGTTATCGTCAAAACGGATATATGAACCATCTTTGCGTCGCATAGCATTGCGTGTTCGAACAACAAGTGCAGTAAGTACATCCTTTTTCTTTACTGCTTTGCGTGGCTCTGCTACCTGTACGGAGAGCACAACCAAATCACCAATGCCCGCATAACGTTTCTTGGAGCTACCAATAACTTTAAAAACACGACCGATTTTACCGCCGGTGTTATCTGTTATTTTGACGATTGTTTGTGCTTGGATCATAGTAGATTCGTTATATAATTACGCAGTTTTCTTCTCAACAACCTTGAATGCTTTGTCCTTTGAAATAGGGCGGCATGCCTCAATAACAACTTGATCCCCAACTTTGAAAGCACCTTTTTCGTCGTGTGCCTTGTATTTCTTAGAGATATTCATAAACTTGCCGTATTTTGGATGCTTAACGTAGCGGTTCACAAGAACGGTTACCGTCTTGTTCATTTTGTCAGATACGACCACCCCCTGAAGCTTCTGTTTATTTGTTTTAGTTGTTTCCATATGTGTTATGAGGTTACTGTATTGCCGACCTTTGCACGCAAGTTCTGTTCCGTCAATATACGCGCAATCTCTTTTTTTGCAAGCGAAATGCTTTTGACATTCTTCTTCATGCTACCGCTACGCTCAAAGCGAGCCTCACGAACAGCCTCTCGCTTTTCATCAAGGAGTTTCACCAAATCGTCTGCTGTTTTTTTCTTAAATTCTTCCATAGTATTTATATGCCGTTATGCTGATTTTTCGCGCTTTACCATGCGTGATTTTATGGGAAGTTTTGCGCCAGCCTTACGGAGTGCCTTTGCGGCAGTTGCCTCATCAACACCATCAACTTCAAAAATAACACGACCAGGACGTACCTCAAATACATAACCCTTTGGGTCACCCTTTCCTTTTCCCATGCCCATTTGAGCAGCCTTCTGAGTATAAGGACGATCGGGGAAAATACGGATCCACATTTTTCCTGACTTTGTAATAGTGCGCGTGATGACCTTACGTGCAGCCTCAATCTGGTTTGACTTCACACGGGCAGGAGTTTCTGCTTTTAGACCAAAAGAGCCAAAGGCAAGAGTAATTCCTCTTGTTTCAGGCATAGCCAAACGCGCCTCGCTCTTGCGACCATTCTGCCATTTTCGGAATTTTACTTTCTTTGGGAATAACATGGTGATATTTAAAACTAATTATGCCTCTGGGACAACAGCGCTCTTGCTAGGATCATTAAAAATTTGTCCTTTGTAAATCCAAACTTTGATGCCAATTGCTCCGTAAGGAAGACGAGCCGTGTTACGTGCATAGTCAATGTCAGCACGGAATGTCTGAAGAGGAATTCCTCCGCGACGAATCTGCTCATAGCGAGCCATTTCTGCACCTCCCAAGCGACCGGAGATTGCAACACGTGCACCCTTTACATCACGGTTTGCCATTATTTTTTCAATAGTTTGCTTGAGGACCATGCGGAAAGGAAGACGCTTTTCAAGTCCTTCGGCAACCATCTCGCACACAACGCTCGCGTTTGACTCAGGTGAACGAACCTCTTCAATATCAAGTTTAAAATCCTTTGGAAAAACAATCTTCTTTCGTGCTGCCTCCTTCAAAATATCGTTTTTAAGAGCGACAGCACCCTCTCCTGCACGACCAATGACCATACCAGGACGAGCAGTCTTTACGATAATGCGAAACGTCTTTGCATTACGTTCAATCTCAATACCTGCAATGTAGTTACCATGAAGACGCTTCGCAAGATAGTTACGAATAACAACATCACCCTTGAGGAATTGCTTGTATTCATCTTTCGCGCCAAACCAACGTGATCTCCAGTCACGAATGATTCCCAAACGGTGCGAATATGGATGTACGGTATGTGTCATAAAATTATTTTGTTTTTGTTGCTACCTTTTTCTTTGCAGGCGCATCAATATTGGCAATAAGCTCAATCATGATGTGGCTTGTGTGCTTGTGGATAGGTGATGCTGAGCCATGAGATTTTGGCATTGAGCGCTTGAGGATAGTGCCTTGGTCAACGCGAACCTCCTTTACCATGAGATCAGCCTGATCAATACCGTCATTCTCCTTTGCATTAGCTACAGCAGAAAGCAAAAGCTTTCGCATAGGGAGAGACGCGCGCTTTGGAAGAACATCGAGTTCCACCAACGCACGAGGAACCGTCTTTCCTTTGATGAGGTTGGCGACAAGGCGAACCTTGCGTGGTGCTTGGCGATAGCTTTTGAGGGTTGCTTTCATAATTATTTCTTCTTAGCGCCACCAGCAGATTCTGCTTTTGCAGCCGAAGCAGCAGCAATTTCGGACTCCTTCTTCTTTTGCTCAAGCTCTTTCTGCATCTTACCTCCGTGGCGAACAAACTTCTTTGTAGGGGAAAACTCTCCGAGCCGATGACCCACCATATCTTCGGTTACGCGAACCTCAATGTGGGTCTTACCGTTGTAGACACCAAAAAGAAAGCCCACCATTTCTGGGGAAATCTGACATGCCCGAGACCATGTTTTAATCATGGGAGCAGTAGATGCGCTTTTGCCAACAAGCTTTCCCAAAAGTCTTGGGTCAACAAATGGTCCTTTTTTGAGTGATCGTGTCATAGGGTAAAAAATGCGTATAGAAACAAAACAAGCTCGGATGAGCTCGTTCTGTATACTACCAAACTAGAGAATAATGTCAAATTTAGCGCTATCTAGAACTGTCCGACGGTCGTTTTGCAATCAAGAGGGCAGGTGATTACTGATTCTCCTGTCTCACATTTACCATTTCCACAAACGGCAGACGCAGAAACTACGGCGCTGTTCGTTGCTGTTCCTCCGGGACCAGAGCATGAAAGCGTGTAGGTGTGTGCGCCACTAGTAATAGGTCCCACAG
>JAKANJ010000049.1 GCA_021823825.1 bacterium
TTTCTGTTCCACGCTTCGCGCATTCTCATACCAGATGATATATTTTTTCGCACGCTGCCAATAGGTGAGATAGGGAGATTCATGCTCAATGCTGTAATGAACGGTGACTCTGTGTTTTTTGAACACATTGTAGATACCCTCTCTTCCTCCGATGCCAATGCGTTTTCCCGTTGCCTCATTCCACTGCCAATAGTAAAACGGAATGCCAAGCGATAGCTTATCGTGCGGAATTGACTGCAGGCTGTAGTCGATGACTTTTTTCAACCACGCATATTCTACAACGGGCCCTTTTGAGTAGGGGTCATCATACGACATAAGACTTAAGAAGTCGGTACTCGAAGCAAGCGCTTGGTAATCGTAGACGCCAATGGTTTTTTGCCAGAGGTCCTTCGGATAATCGCTTGGGTTCTCGGAAATCTGGGCGATGATAGCAACACTTACCGTAAGATTGTTCGCGCGCATCTCATCCGCCGCTTTATGAACGAACGCGGAAAATTGTTCGCGGGAGGATGCATCCATCTGTTCAAAGTCGAATTGCCAGCCCCAGTAATCCTGCTTTTTTGCTTCAGCAATGAGGGCGGCAATGGCAGCCTCTTGCTTTACGGGGTCGCTAAGGAGCGCGCTGCTCACCGCGGGACTGAAACTTCCGTTGGTCACGAGCGGCATTACTTTTATATGGTGGTTTTTTACGAACTCCAATACGTCAGGTTTTACGCCCCCTGTAAGGTTTCCGGATGCATCGAACGCATATGCCATAGGGGCGAATACGTCGATTGATTTGTAATGAGCAAAGAGGGATTCGCGCGCGAGCTTTCCCTCCTGATAATAGAAGAGGCGAGTGTGGTTGAGCGCTAAATTGTTCGTGGTGGCCGCGTGCGCGAATGGAGTTGTTCCCCAAGGAGCAACGATGCTGAACAAAAGAAGAATTGTGATGAATGAGCGGCGCATAGATATGTTGTACCTCTAATCATATAGTACTACGTATCAAAGCGTGAAGTTATGCCAAATAAAAAACCGCACGCATGCGGTTTTTTATAATCTTATTTTTTTGACTACCACGCGGCAATGATTGCGCCCATCACCATCATAACGACGAGCGAGGAGGCTGCCTCAAAAAGCCAATGCTTTACCGATCTCTTCATCCAGATAACCTCAATCGCGGAGGTGGGGATGATGAATCCAAACCAGAGCCATACTGCAACGAAGGCGCCCTTACCCCACGTTATCGGCCCCATCGAGAGAGAGGACATCCAGAGAATGCCCGCAAGTACGAAGGCGGTGATGAAGTTCATAAGGAGATTCCATGCCATTTGCGGAATCATATCGCTGAATTTCTCATTCCCCGTCGGGTGGATGTCGGCTAATCTCATCCAGAGTTTTCCGAACAAGGGTCCGTGAAACAAGAAACCCAAGGTGAAGGCCGTAATTGCGGCTACGCCGACCGCTGCAAAATTGATAGGAAACATGTATTGTAGTGTTTGGTTAATATGTGTCGACCTATTCAGTTTAGCAGATCCCTCGTTTTTTATTTGAGCTGTATATCTCAATTCAGAATTAAAACACACTAGTTGAAGGAATTTATGAAGCGGATTAGAAATTAGATAAACTCTGCATCGGGATCAGCTTTTTTAAGTTCCTTTACAGCAATATCCTTAAATCCGACTGGGCAGGTTAATTCGCCAACCCAGTTCAAACAAACACTTTCATCAATCGACAAACCTTCAATAGGCTGAATTAAGTCTTGTTTCCAATTCACATCTTTGAGTAAATCTGAGATGAGATAAGTCGCCTTCATAATAATCTTACCTCTCAAGCTTGCGGAAACCTTTATTTTTTTATATTTCGAGTCGTCGGCAAAGAGGGCTAACTGTTTGGCGGTATCAAGTATTTGATAAATGTATGGAACTTTGGAAATTCTCTGGATAATATCGTAGGCTCCTGTAGCCATAAAAATCTTTCTGCCTGGCAATTCAACTTTCTGCGGTATGTGAGAGATCTCTATTTCTATTTCACTTCGACTCTCGTCCCACTTAAATGGTGTGGCGAGGTTAATTACTCTGTTTTTTGCGAAGGTTGCGGTGAAATGCTCAACGCCCAGTTTTGTGCGCGGTTTTACAGGAGGTAATTTCATCTCGCTGTTGATCATGAAAACGTAGAAAGCGGCACGTATTGCCCATACTGTTTTTTCTAACTCCTCAAGTTTATCCGACAGTTCTTTTTTAGTAAGGTTAAACTTTTCCGCAATCTCGCCCGTGGCAGAACGGATGTTTTTTATTTCTACCGCATCGTCATCAAGTACGGTCCAGTGCTCGTGTCCTGTGCCACCGTGGCGTATTCGCATATCTACCCCCTTGACAATACTCTTTAGGTCGATTTTGGGCACTTCTATGTTAACTGAAGAAATGAGGTCGATTTTGGGCACAACACCCACATTTACGTAAGCGTCGGGAGATTGAGGGCCTCCTTTTTTAGCGCGGTAGTATACGTGAACAAAATAATAAATCGGGGTCAAAAATGCCCTCGCAAAGTTTTCTACAAGCGCTGCATACATAATGAGGTCGGCACGGATTCTATTCTTTTCCTTACTGGTTGAATCTATTGCTTCATTGAGGCGGTACGTAGCATCGTACTCAATCTCTGTTAGTACCGCCACAAAAATATCTTCCAGTTCTTTCCTGTGGGCAGGGTCGGCATATAGCTTCTTGCATGCGTTTAGATATGACCTAATGATTTGGCCCTCACTTTTGTCAACGCCAACCCAAAAGGCTCGCTCGCCCATATCGAGAAACAGCTCAAGGTTAGTGGGCTTTTTTGTGAGAAAAGGCTGCACGTAGCTTTCAAAAAGCTTGTAGCGCATTGCCTGACTGAATGAGTTATCTAATCGTCTCATGACCAAATTTTACACTTTAGTACTTAAAAATTCGACGGCGAGAAATTCGTCGCTTCTAAGCGCTCCTAGTTCGGTATTGGAACGCATCATGGTAGACTCCTTTTCGACCGGAAGATATATGCGCTATTAATAGGCGAATTGCAGAGTGACGGGATCGGATGGTTGGGAAAACTTTGTAAAAGCATCTAATTTGGCTATTATATATACATCATATGGACACCCTCTCCTTGAAAGACCTTTATTACAAGCCGAGTATTCCGGGCTACCCGTCGATAGAACCAGAAAAAATTGAATCTGAGAGCGGTAATTTTTCTTTAAATGTTTCTATTTCTGGGCCTTTTGATGGGATGCCAGAAAATTATTTTACATGGCCAGAAGCACAAATTGTGGCGAGATATTGGACGGAACAGTGTACGGAAGCCCTAAAACAAGATATTAAAATAAACAATAGCGAGGCGTGGCGATCCTTTAAGATGAAAGAAACTATCGGCAAAGAAGCTTACGGTGGTCTCCTTGCCGAATTGAAAGCAGGAAAGGAAAAATATGAAAAGGAAGGTTTGTGGATTCATGGCTATAGCACCCCACCTGCGTATTTTGCAGAGGCACTAATCGGAGTCATAAATTCAAACAAGGATTTGCTGTACGAAGAAAAACCTGCCCAAGCAGTAATCGTACCCGAAATATCAAAGACTGTTTCAAATATTCAAATCAATCACAAACTTTCCGACGGCCAAGATTTAACATCCATAAAGAAGTGCATTGCTTGTGGTTCGGATAATATTTCAGTGGGGGAAGAAAGAGGCGGTTTTTTGTGGTCGAGTAAATTCAAAACTATTTCATGTGCAATATGTGGCACGAAATTCAGAAAGGAAATTGGAGATGCGGATGGTTGGCACCTTTTTGCTTCGGAGGTGGATAACAAAGTTTGGGATGATTATCAATTTAAGGTGTTGACTGCACGAGAATGGGTCACTATTGGTAATGGTGGTTTATCCGATCAAAAACAGAGAGTTACGGATATAGAGAATTGGCTTGAGCGGTTGAGTAAGGGGATACTGAGGGTTAGTTTCAAAGGGGTAGATACGCCCGTTATACTTAAGCCTAACGAAGAAATACTATTTGCCTTGCCCGACGTTACCCTCAAGGAGCCGCGCGCAGTACGAAAGAGTAGTGGGGGGTATGCTGGCCCCAGCTTTCGTGTCGCCAAGGGTGTGTATTTCAGGATGGGGCGCTTCGGATCATCAAGCGAATCACATCAAGAAATACGTGATATTGATCGTGGCATTCTTACGGTTACAGGTGAACGGCTTATATTTTCTGGCAATATGAAAACAGTAAACGTTGATCTTAGAAAGCTTGTACAGATTGATCCGTTTACTGACGGACTCGCACTTCATAGGGAGGGGCGAGAAAAAACACAATATTTTGTTTGGAATGAGAACATCGGTCAGATGCAGTTAAGTGAGGGAGAGAGGAAATACACCGAACCAATTAGTGGAATGATTGTGAAGTGTGTTATAGAAGGTACAATTAGAAATCATAATAAGTTACAAAGATAAGCCATCTCTCAGAGATTGCGAGTTAACTATTTACTAAATTAGATTAATGGATGTCGTTTTGTGGGGAGCGGTGATAATGCTAGTAATTTGTAGATATAAAAAACGCCTTTCGGCGCTTTTTATATTTTATGCGGAGGCGGAAGGATTCGAACCTTCGGAAGGGTTTCCCCTTCGACTTCTTAGCAGGAAGCCGCTTTCGACCGCTCAGCCACGCCTCCTCACGCATATATGAGTGTAGGGGATTTGCGGAAGATAT
>JAKANJ010000050.1 GCA_021823825.1 bacterium
TTATAGTGCTCATGTTGTTGGCAGGTGTGCCCTCTTAGGGAGCGTTTCTGCTGGGGAAATCATTCAAATGCAGTTGAGTAGTGTTAACGGTGGTGGACCACACACCTTCATTATTACGGCTAATAACGGTAGTAGCATCACCGTTAAAGAGAGCAACTGGTGCTCTGGCAACTGTGAAAAGGTGGACACACGGACATTAACTTATCAGCAGTTCTATGACATGGTCGGTTGTTATTCAGTTTATTACGTTCAGTAACCATCGCCAACTTTGTGAATATATGCGAGAGTTTCGACTCTCGCTTTTTTATATGTATAATATTTATAATATGGACTACGGTAAGAAGATATTTTGGTCATTTTTATTCACAGTCCTTGTTATAGGGATTATTCTTATTGTCAGCAAAAATAATAGCGATGCTAATTTTCGAAAATTAGCAGTTATCGATGAAATAACGAGTCGTCTTAAATCTACTGATCATTTTATGGATATTCAAAATGGTGATGGTTTACCATTTAGATGGATAAAAGATGGTTACACTATTCTTGTTCCGTCAACGATTAGTTTTATAATTAAGAAACAAGGTTTCAAGGATCTTAGGTCAGATGCAGTGCCAGGACTATTTAATAGAGAAATATTTATTATTGACAGCGTGTTAAAAGGTAGAGGTTATATCCTGGACAAGGAGAATTCTTCAAGGAATTTTGGAGACCCGAGTTTTTACGACTATATTCTTGCATATAAGCAAGACGCTAATTTTTGTGTAATGAGTATTAGTCCTGATTATGTAAAATCTTATCAGCTCGATTTTTCTTGTGGGGATTCTCTAGATAGAGAATACGAGAAACAGCTTCCGTTTCTTAAGATTTTGAACCTCAAAGATAAAAAAACTTCTGCTAAAATAAGAAGTCAAAAAGGTGATTATTATGAAGTAGATGTCTCTGGTACAAGGGGTGGGTCAATTGCGGTCTTAAAGAAAGAGAATGATACTTACCGTATTTTATTCATCGGGCAAGAAGCACCTCAATGTAGTTTGATAAAAAAAGAACACATACCTAATGAAGTTTTAATTTCTATTGGTGACGGAAATTGTTTTGCTGACGACGGAAGTTATATCAAGAATTAATAATTTCTGCTCGTTTTTAAAAGTTGACGTATGTGCGCCCGCAAAATCAAATAGCATCTAGTGCTATACTTAAGTGGCGCTTCAGTGCCACTTTTTAATAAATATGAAAGGGAAATACATCGTCATCTTTACTATCTCGGCTTTTATCCTCGGAGCGCTTATGAGCGGTTTGTACACCTTCCAGAAACTTCATATCAATAAATATACATGGGAGACTTATGTGAGTAAAGAATTTAAGTTTTCCATTGAATACCCCGCAAATCTCACACCATTCGAGTATTCTCCTGAGGCAACTATTAGTTTTTATCCATGGTCAAACATTGAAGGTTTCCAGTCACTAGTAACTATTCGGGTTGCCACCGTTTGGGCGGGTGCTAAAGATAAAACTTCTGGACTGAAGGAACTAAATTTTTCTGCCGAAGGAAATCGTACAAATGCAATAATCTATTTTGGGAAAAGGCTGTATTCTTTTCAGTCAACAAACCTAAATAGAGAAGATGCTGAACGAATGATAAGGAGCATGAATTTTACAGAATAATTAAAGACTCATGAAAAAAAGATATGTCGTTTTTTTAACCATAGCAGCATTCTCCCTCGGCGCACTTCTCGCGAACCTTTTTGTTTCCTATAAATTTAATGTAGATAAATATACGCCTTGGGGAATTTATGTGAGTAAGAACCTAAAGTTTTCAATTGAATATCCACGAAATCTTGTCCCAAAAGAAACACACTACAAGGAGGGGCACAATGATGGAAGTACTACGATATCAGGAGGCCTTGTTGAGTGGGCACCATTCCTTAACGTTATCCCTGTTGTAAGCATCATGGTTGAAAAACTTCAAGAACCTAAGGAGTGGGTTCAGTCTCAACCAAAAGAAAAATATTGGACTTCCCCAGAAGAGAATCGTGCAGGAGCAAGAATTTATCACGGCGAAAAAACATATATTATTAACATAGAAAATCTAGACCTAGAATATAGCGAGCGTATACTGAAAAGTCTTAAATTTCTGGAATAATGCTGTTTAAAAACCATTAAGCTGCTCATTTTGCGGAAGGGGATTTAGAATATCTTGACTTTGGTGCTAATGTATGGCAGTTTGAATCAGAATAAAGTTCTTTTAATTTTCTGATAGCTGGCAAACCACATCGTGTGGAGCCTCACTAACCTGAAAAGGAGACTACCCGTGCATGATAAGTGCCAAGCACTTCCCGTTTTTCTTGATTTCAAGTCAACGGCAATCATTCCCGCAAGGAATGAAGAATTTGCCGCACGAGATCATTTCGTGGAGGACACGAGCGCAAGTGCCAAGGTAAAGATTTCACACCTTGGAGTTGGTTTCCGTTTGCGGTTTATAGAAGACGGAGGAAAGGTGGAACAACCTTCTGGTTCCATCGCTCTTTGTTCGCACCGGCTTCTCACGGAATCGATTGACATAGATATCATTAGCACGCTAGGAGGAGAGGACCATGTCGAGACTACTCTTTGGGGAGTTTTTTCCCTCATGGAGAAACAGCCGACAGGGAAAAGCGGTGATCTTACGATCAATAACCAGCTGAAAAATATTTTTTATATCCCGGATCGGCACGGTGTTCTGTGCGCAGTGCTTGCTTCTTGGTACAATCCTGGCTGGTTTATTGGGGCAGTTGACCTCACCCGAGTTTACGACAGACGAAATCGGTGGGGTCTTGAGAACCAAGTTTTCTCTCGAGCGGACAACTTTACTCCTGCCTATGGACGATGTCCGAGCATGGGGTGAGCAATACCCCGAAACCCCCGAGCAATGCGGGGGTTTTTTATTTACGGCGCGATGGATTGACTTTTAACAATAAATATGCTTTACTTAAGAGAGAAAGTTCTCTGAAAAGGTCAAAACCTTATGGTAAACCACATGTTGTGGAGCCAATTAACCTATCTGAAATGGAGCGAGGCTGTGTGCCAACAAAAAATTTTTGAACACATCTCAAACGTACCCATTCCTGCTGGAACGGAGCGTTTCTTCGCCAAGCGCAAGTTCGTCTTGGGCACAGGCGACGACGTGCCGGTCAAGATTTCCCATATCGACTTTTGGTTTGATAGGGAATTCCTGATCGGCGACGGGAAGATCGAGAAGCCGAGCAAGGGAAGTTTCCTTGCTTGCATGAAGCTGACCAAGCTTTCCAAGACCGAACTCATTTTTTCAGAGCTCGGAGGAAAGGGTCGCACAGAAACCTTGCTCTCTTCGATCTACGCCTTGGTTCTACGGCAGGGGCACGGACAGCCCGGAGACCTTCTGGTTGACGGTTGGTGGAACTTGTTCGTAGCCTATGGCTGGACCATCGGAGTGCGCTGGGATGGCAGCGGCTGGTGCTTCATCGCAACCAAAGTCGCTTCCCTTTGGGGTGCTGAGGTTTTTATCTTCTGCCCCACGGACGTGAGCATCAACGTTCTCGCCTGAATTCTGGGCAACACCCGTAACCCCTGCAGTCCAATGCAGGGGTTATTTTTTATCTATAAAAACATAAATCAACGATATGGTTCTGCGTATTTGTATAACAGTTTTTTTGCGCTACAATGGACCTCTATGACTGGAAAGACTATTTTTATAACAGGAGGTGCTGGGTATGTTGGGGCGATGCTTGCTGAACAGCTAGCCAAGCATCGTGATGTGAAATCAATAATTTGTTTGGACAAAGAAGAGGAACCAGAGCTTCTTGTACGTAATCCAAAAATTATGTGGATTACCGCGAATACCTCGGATGGTTCTTGGCAGGAGACGGTCCGTGCGCAAAATCCAGATATTGTGGTACACACTGCTTGGCAGATTCGTGAAATGTATGGGAAAAAGAAAACCCAGTACAAATGGAACGTTGATGGCTCGCAGGCTGTTTTTGACTTTGCATTTTCTACACCAAGCGTAAAAAAGCTCATTTATTTTTCTACAGTAGCTTCATACGGTTCTTTTGCTGATAATACAATTGAGCATCGTTACACCGAAGAAGAACCTTTTCGCAAGACAGATTATCTGTACGCCGAGGAAAAGCGTATTGTTGAAGAAAAACTCAGGGAGACGTATCTCAATGTTCACAAACAAACAGGGCACACGCCACAGGTGTTCATTATTCGACCTGCAGCGATAACTGGTCCGCGCGGTCGCTTTGCGCGTATTCGTTTTGGACTTCAGTCAGCTCTGTCTGGATCACTTCGCGGTCAAAAATCAATGCTGTATGACTTCATTTCATTTTTAGTATCGTGGGTTCCCGTTACTAAAAAATGGCTTCGCCAATACGTTCATGAAGACGATATTACGGACATGGTCGCGTTGTTTGCACTTGAGGATGTGCCTTGCGCGTACGAAGTCTTTAACGCTGCACCTCCAGGACCTGCGGTATTGGGCCCTGATATGGCAAAGGCAGTAGGGAAGCGAATGTTCCAGGTTCCCCCAACGCTTGTGCGCATTGCGTTTTTTGTCATGTGGCACCTTACGCGTGGGCGCATCCCTACTTCGCGGGGGAGCTGGAAGGGATATTCATATCCAATCGGAGTGGATGGCTCAAAAGTTACCAAGCTTTATGGTTTTACCTACAAATATGAATCC
>JAKANJ010000051.1 GCA_021823825.1 bacterium
TTTGAACTCCAGGTGCAGAACAGCTTTTCAAGCAGTCCAGGCATACTTTGGACGGTAATTTTTTCAAGTCGCACCACAGAAAACCTCCTGTGCCTGATGGAACTTTTGTGGGTATTAAAATGCTGGCTTGAACCCAATTGTGGTCCAGTGCCCTGCAAAAAGTCCTCCTGAGGGGCAGCATTCTATTCTCAGACAGCCGATTGCGTATTCTTCTGCATATTCTGCGATGTCATTGTTGACCACATCGCTATCCTTCGGATACAAGGAAACAGGATCATCAATCAAGATTGTTTTGCCGCATTTGCAACAACGAATTGCTGTTTGGCTGATTTTTACTGCAAAACATTCTGGACAGATTCCCTCTACGTGTTCTTTTGTTTCTGTTTTTTTAATAATACTCTCGGGGACCTTGAACTCGAGGGTGTCGTCCCAAATTTTGATTCTAAAATGAGCAGATCCGGTATGTCCACATTTTGTAAAGATTAAGGTTGTTGCAGATACTTCTTCAAGTTCTACCGCTATGGGGTCCCTTTCCTCACTCATGAGAATCTCCTTTCAAACTATCCTCAGTACAAACTACGCCTTTACCAGTTCGTAGTCAATAGATTTACGTTCAACGTCAACAGATTTTACACGGATGCGTATTTTGTCGCCAAGGGTGTATCGTACTCGAGTGTTTTTACCGATTATGCGATATTGCTCCTTTTCAAAAATGAAATAGTCGTTACCAAGATCACTCATACGTATGAGGCCCTCGCACTTTGTTTCTGCTTCTTCAACAAACACACCCCACTCAGCGACGCCGGAAATAATCCCGTCAAATTCTTGGCCGACTCGTTCGCTCATGTACTCTGCCTGTTTGAATTTAATAGATGCGCGTTCAGCATCTGATGCAAGTTTTTCCATTTCGGATGAATGAACAGAAAGCCTTGCGTATTCCTCAATTTCTTCTTTGGAAACTTTTTCATTTGCGATGTAATGCGCAAGTAGGCGGTGTACCATCACGTCTGGATAGCGACGAATAGGGGAGGTGAAATGCGTGTAGTGTTCAAATGCAAGGCCGTAGTGCCCAATATTGTTCGTTGAGTATATAGCCTTTGCCATTGTACGAATTGTTGCGGTATTCAGGAGTGCTTCCTCTGGTTTACCCTTAATCTGCTCAAGAAGCTTATTGATGTCCTGTGAGGATACATGCCCTTCTTTCAAAGGAAGCTTGTACCCGAGGCTTGAGAGTAGGGTAACGAGCTCACCAAGTCGTTCTGGCTTTGGTTCATCGTGAATGCGATATACAAAGATGCCCTTTTCTTCGTCTTTGCCCAAAATTGCAGACACATGCTCTGCGACCTTTTTGTTAGCAAGAAGCATGAACTCTTCAACAAGCTTATTAGTGTCCTGGGTCACTTTGCGGTACACACTGATTGGTTTCTTGTTTTCATCAAGGACAAAACGAACTTCTTCGCTTTCAAAGGTGATTGCGCCAGCTTCTTTGTTCTGTTCTTCAAGCTTTTTCGCAATGATATTGAGCATATTGAGCTCGTCATAAAACAATCCTTCTTTTTTATCAAGAATTCCCTGCGCTTCTTCATAGGTAAAACGCTTGTCTGAATTGATGACACAGCGACCGAACCATTCGTTTTTTGCAATTGCTTTTGAGCTTGTGTTACTAAATGCTTCTGCGGAAAAAGTGAACACCGCAGAGAATACAAGCTTGTCTTCTTTTTGGTTTAGACTGCAAAGGTCGTTTGAAAGTATCTCGGGGAACATCGGGATAACGCGGTCGACAAGGTAGATTGATGTTGCACGCGCGCGAGCTTCTTCGTCGATTGCGGTATGTGGTTTTACATACGCAGAAACGTCTGCAATGTGAACACCGATTTCGATGTCGCCGTTTGGCAATGTTTCGATTGAGATTGCATCATCAAAGTCTTTTGCATCTGAAGGGTCGATGGTAAATGTGGTGATATTACGAAAATCACGACGTTTTTTTATTTCTTCGGCAATAAACGCGGGTGCATTTTTATGAAGAGCGTTTGCCTCGTTGTGAATTGCCTCTGGAAGTTCGAGCGCCAGACCTTTATCAAGAACAATAGCGCGAATTTCTGTTTCGTTGTCGCCGGCGTTACCGATAACCTCAATAATTTCTGCTTCAGGATTCTTTTTCGGGTCAGTCCAGTCTTTGAGCCGAACCAGGACCTTTTTACCATTTAATTTCTGGTCGCGTGGAGGATTGGGGATGAGAAAATCAACATAGATACGAGTATCTTGGGGAACGAGGAACGTTGAGCCGTCTTCTTCAATTGTGCCAACAAATGTATTTTTTGCACGTGCAAGAACTTCAACAACTTCTCCAGTTTGCTGTACGCCTGTGAGGGGATAGGATTTCTCGCCACCGCCACGAGGCAATTGAGTCGTGGCGTGGAGAAGCACTTTTACGCGGTCTTTTGGAAGTGCAGTTCCGAGGAAGCCGCTCTCAATGCGAATATCATCTTCGCGCTTCGCTTCGTCTCCTGTTGTCACAAATCCTAGACCCTTTCCGGTAGTGGTAATAACGCCTTCAACGTATTGAGCAACTGGGCTTTTTGAGCCCTGTGGGGTGTTTGTCATATTGTTTTCAACATAGCATAAAAAAGGGTTTTTTGCATTTTCCCTTGACCATTCGTTTCATTTTTGGTAGGATGCTTCCCATGTTAGTAATCAGATTACAGCGCGTTGGCCGCAAGAACGATCCTTCGTTCCGCGTCATCGTGGCAGACTCAAAATTAAAGCCAAAGACAGGTAACTTTCTAGAAGTCATCGGTTCATACGATGCACGAAAAGGAGCGCCTATTATTAATACTGAGCGTGCAAAGCACTGGTTGTCAGTGGGTGCAAAGGCCTCAGGAACCGTCCACAACCTTCTTCTTGATTTGAAAGTTGTTTCTGGAAAGAAGATCAACGTTTTAGGAAAGAAACACCCAATAGTAAAGGAGGCGCCGGCAGAGGAGGCAAAAGCACCTGCAGCACCTGCCAAGGCTCCAGAGTCAGTAGCTCCTGCTGAGGAAGCTCCAGAAGTTACTCCAGAGCCAGAAGTAGCAGCACCAGCAGCCGCTTCCCAAGAAGAAGCTCCCGCAACAGAGTAATCATAAAAAAATACCCAGCACCATAATGGTGCTGGGTATTTTTTTATGTTTGCGATCTAACTGTTTTTGTGGTATACTGTAAAGATACAATGTGGGATTAACAATAATGATAAGCAAACAATTATGACAGAACCGGATGTTACATTTCTTGAGTATGTGGTGAAGGCACTCGTGGATCACCCTGCGGATGTAAAAGTGACACGTGTCGTTGACGAGATGGGTGTACTTATCACGCTCGATGTAAATGGAGGAGATATGGGTAAAATAATCGGACGTGACGGAAACACTGCAAAAGCGATTCGTACGTTACTCCGCGTTGTTGGGATGAAAAACAATGCACGGGTGAATTTAAAGATTAATGAACCTGAGGGAGGGAGAAGCGGAAGTTCTTCAAAAACCGTTGATGAAGCGGTTGCCGATATGTAGATAGAGTAGAGTGAAAGAAGTGCCCCGCCTATCTTTGATAGGCGGGGCACTTCTGCTATCATAAGTTTATGATTCGTTTTCACATTGTAACAATTTTCCCTGATGCGGTACGCCCTTACATGGACGCATCAATTCTTGGGCGTGCCCAGGAAGGGAAATACATTTCAATTTCCTATGCAGACCCACGGGCGCTCTCAGGGAACAAGTGGGGAAAAGTTGATGACCGACCATATGCGGGCGGTCCTGGCATGGTGATGATGGCCGAACCACTTCTTCGAACTCTTGAAAAAATTGCAAAAGGAATTGCCAAAAGAAAAAATTCAAAAACAAAAGTAATTCTATTTTCGCCGTCTGGAAAACAATTTACAAATGTATATGCAAAACAGTTGGTCTCAAAATATACTGACATCGTTTTAATTGCCGGACGATACGAAGGCATTGATGCACGCGTAAAGAAAATTTTTAAAGCAGAAGAAGTTTCTGTTGGACCATTTGTGCTCACGGGCGGGGAAGTGCCTGCGATGGTTGTCGTTGATGCATGCGCGCGACAGATAGAAGGCGTGCTTGGCAAGTTTGAGTCAGTAGAGGAGTCACGCACGGCATCACCCGAAGTGTATACGCGCCCTGAAGTTTTGAAATGGAAAGGAAAGAGCTACAAAGTCCCTCCGGTCCTCCTGGGTGGGGATCATAAAAAAATAGAGGAGTGGAGGCAAAGTAAGAAGGGAAGTAACTAAACGTAAGCATTGTTTCCTTGACCCAGTAATGGGGGGGGGGATGATACACTGTTCAAGCGCACCGACATTCCGTCGGGCGCTTGTTCTTTTTGGAGGTAGCTAATGAGCTACAAACCAGGTTTTCTTCGCGGTGCCATCATC
>JAKANJ010000052.1 GCA_021823825.1 bacterium
AACCGTGGGCTCTTTTGTTCTGCCGTCGGGATGCACGACGATACCTGACGGTTTGTCGAGAACAAGTACCTCGTCGTCTTCGTACAAAATGTGAATATTACAATCCATAATTATTTCCCCATTCGGCGCTCTCGTGCACTAAACTCTTCAATGATCCGCGCAAATTCCTCCTCCGAAAAGTCTGGCCACCACGCATCGGTGAAAAAGAGTTCACTGTACACAGACTGCCAGGGTAAAAAATTTGAAAGGCGTTTCTCCCCTCCTGCCCTGATGACAAAATCCGGGTCGGGCATCGGAAATGACCAAAGATTTTTTGAAAATTCTTCCTCTGTCGTTGAATCCTTTTTCTCCGCAAGCAGTTTGTTCACCGCAGAAACAATTTCTGCGCGTCCTCCGTACGACATTGCGATGTGGAGCGTAATATCATAATCCTTTTCTGTCGCTTGTTCGATCCTATCCATCCCTTTCTGAATATCCTCATCAAACCGCGAGCGATCACCGATAAATCGCACGCGAACACGCTCTTTGATCATCCTCTCTGCTTCATTTTCAAGGACAGAGCGAAGAAGCTTCATTAAAAATCCGACTTCAGTTTCGCTCCGCTGCCAGTTCTCCGTGGAAAACGCATACGCAACAACATGCGGAATTTTTCTCTCCCGCGCCCACCCCACCGTTTCCTGCAGTTTCTTATATCCTTCATTGTGTCCATCAAACACAGGAAGCCCGTGCGCTCGTGCCCAGCGACGATTTCCATCCATAATAATCCCTACACATGTAATTTGTTGATCTTGCATATATTTGTTAGTAGAGAATATCAAAAGTTTTGTATCCTCCCAAGGGCTCTGACCATTCTTCTTCCACATTATCAACCCGCGCAAAAAGTGGTCCGCGTTTTACATAAGTCAAAAGTTGCTTAAGCACTTCCTCTTCGCCTTCTGCAACAACAGATACATGCCCCTCTCGCGCGTTGCGGACAGTGCCAACAACACCGAGTTTTGTCGCCGCGCGTTGCACAAAATCACGAAACATAACCATTTGCACACGGCCAGACACCTTACATTCAAGACGTTTTCGCATAATGGAAATACTATACTGATTTGATGAAAGAGGAAAGAGATAGTTGAATTTACTTGGAATATAAGGTATTATCGTCTCACCGTTCGGGCGATTAGCTCAGTTGGTAGAGCAGCGCTTTTACACAGCGAAGGTCAGGGGTTCGAATCCCTTATCGCCCACAAACATTAAGCACTGATGCGAAGCATTGGTGCTTTTTTGTTTGGGTGGTGGATAAGGGATTCGAAAGACGGAGGCGGGTGAGGAAGCGAACATCTGGAGCTTTCGCAAGACCGGAGCGCGGCGGCGCGAGGTGGGGCCGAGAAATTTTTCAGCAGAAAAATATTTGTGGCCCAGATCATCAAGTCGCCGAGTCGGGGTCGCAAGTACTTATGAACAAGGTGAATTAGTAGCTTGTGGCCGAACCCGTTTGCCCACAAACATCGGCCCGCAACGCATTCGTTGTGGGTCTTTTGTTTATGTAGCAGATAAGGGATTCGAAAGCGAAGTAGAAATTGAGGAAAAACAATAACCCATCATTTGCATTTTGATAATATTTGTGTTATTATTAAGGACAGAAAGGAGTTCTGGTCATGGACATGGTAGAGACAATGCATATCCACCCCTTCGACAAAACAAACTTTGTCTGGGGAATCAAGCTCAACCCTGGCGACAGGCTCGCAGAAGGCGACTACTACGCAGCCTCGAACGGCAGGTGGCGAGAAGCGCCCAACCCTGGAGCCGTCATCGAAAAAGGTTGCACCACCTACTGGGTACGGATGAGCTAGTGCTCTCCTCACCACAAAAGACCGCCCCGTTGGCGGTCTTTTTTATATCTTATATCGATTTCTTGACACACAAATATTCTTTTTTTTATAATGCTCAGCAAACCTTCGTATTAAAAGGTTGATAATTAAAATCCTTAGTTATTCACAATGTACGATGAAAAAAATAATCCTATTACTTGCATTGGTTGTAGTGCTCCACAGCACAAGCGCATTTGCAGAAGGAGTCTCATCTGATACCCCGATCGTTAATACCTACAAGGATGCTACAAGCACGTCAATAAGTATTAGCTTACCGTCTGGATATAACGGCTCCGTTACAACTGTTTATGATGGAAATGAATTTAAAACAACATATTCCACATCAACCGTTCAAGATGACAGCAACTTTGCTAAAATACAAAATGATATTTTAGCTCAGGAAAATGCGATGGACGCTTACTTCCAAAATCAACAAAAGCTTTTCCAGCAATTATGGAGTGATTTTGGTTGGAACTAGAAGATACTTTTTGTCTCGCGGTTTTGTTTGCTAACAAAACATCGCTGCGCCCAGCACAAGTACAGAAAAACCTCCCGCAGGGGAGGTTTTTCATCTTGTGCCCCCGTTCGGTCTCGGAATTTTATCTATCAAGCCCCGCAAGAGTTATTTGATGTTATTCGTAAAGATCAAACTACCCCTCTCGGTCAGAGCTCAAATGAGACAAATGAGACATTTAGTACGTGCTTCTTAATTGTAGTAGTTCCTCCGTTTTGAGAAGAGACACGATTGCCTACGTGGTCGTAGTCTAGGTAGCAAAAGGTAAAGGTTTTCGTGTCTTCCGCTAACTCTTTTGTTCAAGAACGCGCCTAGCATGAGAAATTGCCTCTTTGCCGTAGATATTCTCACCTATGCTAAAATACTTTCTTTTTCCATTTACCATTTCCCAGCCTTTCAATCCTTTTCCATAATTAAGTCCGCCAAAATGAATAATATTCCCATACTCTAAGACTCGGATGTTCGAACGATAAATCTTTGGAGTGGTGGTAAAACCAAAAAAGTAAGTTCGCACATAGTCCTCGCCAATTTCTAACCTAGAACCAAGCGGTGCTATCATCAAGACAATCCCTACTGACCCTAAAATTATTATCCCCACCACTTTTCTTGCTTCTATCGGACCTCCTTCAATCAGCAAGGGGAGGATAAAACCTAAAAAAACTAGAATAAACACAAACAAACCAGCCACCATTGAAGATTTTCGAGCTTTATACATTATGGTGTTTTCTGTCATATTATTTTTGTTTCTTAACTGATGTTCCAATCCATGACTTGGTACCAAAGTTATATACTCTTCCCAAACCGAAGTTATAAACACCCTTAAAGTTCGGCATTCCCGAAAACACTGGCCCTGAAGCACCAGGACCAAACGAAACACTGCTCAACAATGAACTCAAATAATTTGAGCCCGCCCCCACACCGAGTTGTGCTGCACTCTGCATAGTATGCGCCCCATTATAGAATGCTTCGGTCCCCAATTTGGGCAAACGGCCTGGTATTCCAGGGACAAGCTCTTCTACACCAAAGGTCAAACCCCCAATGGTGGTGTCCCAGAAGACCGATGACGGACTCACCGGTTGTCCAAGAGCATAATTACCTCCTGCTCCAATAACACCAGAGGCAGCTCCTACTATTACGGCCTGACCCGCAACATTTGCAGTTAAAGCACCCGCAACTCCTCCTGTTGCAGCTACCGCTGCGCCCTGTATTGCTCTAGTCAAATATGTTTTTGGGCTTGAAAGATTGCTGTAGAAATCTCTTGCTTCGAGTCCGTTTGATTGAATATTGTTATAAACATCAAATCCATATTGACCAAGCATTCCTGCCCCTGCTCCGATTAAACATTGTGGACATCTTCCACTCGGATCCTTCTTTACAATCGGATTCCCATTTGCATACGAATACGAATTCAAACCCTGCGGATCCTGCAAATTCTGTTTACCCCAGAAGATAGGATCCTCTGACAAGAACTGTCCTCTCCCTCCATCATAATATCTCGCATTGAGATAGTTAAGCGCAGAGTCGGTATCATAATACTGCCCTATATATTGTTTCTGAGAACCATATGTTCCTGTGTTTGCTTTTACTTGTCCATACGGATAGTAGTCGAGCATTTGGACTACGGTGCCTGTGTTGTCAGTAATAGCTCTTGTGGAACCTAAGTGATCTACATGAACATAACGAGTGATAGGTGATGCGGTACCAACCTTTTCGGTTGTTGCTACAGAGGTGTCACCGAGGAGTGTAAATGATGTTGAGGTAGCAACCGTTGCTATTGTTAAAGGTTTTTTATTAAATATTTTTTTGAAGCCCGACGAAACCACGCCAAGCGCCGTCTTTATTACTGCACGATAGAATGCTTCTTCTATGCTCGTAATACTATCCTTTTCCGTAATTATTACAAGGGATGAGCTATTGCAAAATATGGATAAAATAACAAAAGTTCGAAGTACTTGCGGAGTGCTGTTTGCGACCTCCAAAAACCCTTATTTCATAGACCTCAGTTGGCCTCATAAAATCTTGTGGTCACAAGTT
>JAKANJ010000053.1 GCA_021823825.1 bacterium
AGTCTCCTCTCGGAGAGGCTCTGATGGGTAAGAGCAAGGGTGATGTGGTCACCTACGAAACACCTGCGGGCGTTGTAACGTGCAGTATTGTAAACGTTGAGTAGCTAAACATTCTTACTATTTTTTATAATGGCCTCACTCGAAGAAATTCGCGTTGAACGATTAAAAAAACTTGAGCTCCTAAAAGAAAAAGGGATGACTCCATATCCGATTGCGACCAAGCGGTCGCTTTCTGTTGCATCAGCGATTGAGTCATTTACTAAGTTGTCTGAAACGAATAAAAAGGTAACACTTGCGGGTCGCGTCATGGCAATCCGAGGCCAAGGAGCCTTAGTTTTCTTTAATATCAGAGAGGGTGAAGCTACCATCCAGGGTCTTCTCAAACGAGGAGAGCTGAGTGAGGATCTGTTAATGTTATTCCAGGATTCAATTGATGTTGGGGATTTTGTTGAATGCACTGGTACATTGTTTACTACGAATAGAGCAGAGAAGACTATTCTCGTAAAAAATTGGAAAATTCTTGCGAAGAGTTTAAGGCCGCTGCCCGACAAGTGGCATGGTCTCCAGGATGTTGAAGAGCGTTTTCGTAAACGTTACTTGGATACGTTGATGTCTGAAGATGTGCGAAAGCGCTTTATGGTGCGTTCAAAAATCATAACAGAGATTCGAGCTTTTTTGGATTCTGCAGGATATCTTGAAGTTGAAACACCTCTTCTCCAAGCACTTGCGGGAGGGGCGCTTGCGCAACCTTTCAAAACTCATCACAATGCGCTTGATATTGATCTCAACTTGAGGATTGCGCCAGAACTTTATCTAAAGAAGTTACTGGTTGGAGGTTTTCCTCGTGTTTACGAAATTGGTAGGAACTTTAGAAATGAGGGGATTGATATGACGCACAATCCTGAGTTTACGATGCTTGAATTTTACGGCTCCTACGAAACGGCAGCAACACAAATGGCCTTCGTTGAGAAAATGATAAAGACCATCGTTAAGCGTGTGTTTAAGAAGACATCGATTACGATAGATGACGGTTCTATTGATATCTCAAAAAAGTTTGCGGTCATTCCATTTTTTGATTTATTTAAACGGTTTGCTTCAGTTGAGAATCCAGAAACAATGTCTCGTGATGAATGGGCTCTCTCTGCAGAACGTTTCGGCGTGCACGTAGATGCGCATGAGGCAATTGAGAAAATAATGGATAATGTTTACAAAAAAGCTTGTCGCCCTAAAATTGTTCAACCAACATTTATTATTGACTACCCCGCATCATTTTCTCCCTTTGCAAAGCGTCAGGAAAAAGATCCTACGCTCATAGATAGATTTCAACTTGTCATTGATGGTGTTGAATTAGTGAACGCATTTTCTGAGCTTAATGACCCAATCGACCAACGTGCTCGATACGAAGAGCAGGATAAGAAGAAAAAGGGCGGCGAAGGGGACATCTCTCCTTCGGATGAAGACTACCTTGAAGCAATTGAGTACGGTCTTTCTCCAGCAGGGGGCGTTGGGGTTGGCATTGATCGTCTAGTTATGCTTCTTACCAACACCAGGAATATTCGTGAAGTGATACTTTTTCCTACAATGCGACCCAAAGAGGAATAGCTTATACGGCCAATATAAAAAACGCCAATTTACTAGGTAAAATTGGCGTTTTTTTGTTTACTGAACTCAAAATAGCTCTACTGTTTAACCTTTGTGGTGAATTTTCGGCCATGATTCGTGTAGCTTACACACGCTTGTTCTCGTGAGCCAGCAAAGGTTAAGTCCACAGGGGGAGGGTGTGGATAACTCTTGTAGGAAAGTGGGACAAAGTGTTATATAATGGTAGACAAGTGGGGAGAAGTGGGATAACGAAAATCCTCACGAAATGTTATGCTCATCGGCGAATTTATTCACACCCTCGACCCAAAGAAACGTCTCGCACTTCCCGCTAAGTTTCGTAAAGAACTTGGTAAAAAAGTTGTTGTGACCAATGGCCTTGATGGATGTCTTTTTGTGTATCCGTTAAAGGAGTGGGAAAAGGTTGCTGAAAAAATTGCAGGGCTTCCAATGGGCCAGGCTGACACACGTGGGTTTGGAAGGTTCATGCTTGCGGGAGCGGTGGAAACTGACATCGACGCCATTGGCCGTATTCTTGTTCCAGATTTTCTCAAGGAGTTTGCAAATTTAGAAACTCAAGTGGCGGTAGTCGGCTTATCGACTCGCGTAGAAATTTGGAACGAGAAGACATGGAAGGAGCACAAAGTAAGAATTCAAAAAGAGGCTGGTACTCTTGCTGAAAAGCTTGGCGAGATAGGAGCAATTTAATATGGAAGTCGTATCAGCACGTCATAAGCCTGTTCTTTTAAATGAATCAATAGCAGGACTCAGCCTTACTAACGGAGCAACTGTTTTTGAGGGGACCGTCGGTCTTGGCGGGCACAGTGAAGCAATTTGTAAAAAAATTGGTGCGAATGGATTGTTTATTGGTACTGATGCTGATCGCGATTCTCTTGCATTGGCAGAAGAACGCCTTCGTGCTATCCCTTGTAAAAAAGTTTTTATCTGTGACAACTTCCGCAACATTGACTCTGTGTTGAGAGATGTTGCAGTACCAGCTGTTAACGCGATTTTGCTTGATATCGGCCTTTCAAGCCGTCAACTCGAAACTGCACCCCGTGGGTTTTCATTTCTTCGCGATGAGCCTCTCCTCATGACATTCCGTTCTGAGGGGGAGGGGCTTACCGCCCGAGAAATCGTGAACGAGTGGGCAGAGGAAAGTATCGCTGATGTCGTCTATGGGTACGGAGAAGAGACCGCTGCAAGAAGGATTGCTCATGCAATTGTTGAAGCACGCGCTAAAAAGCCTATTGAAACTTCGATGGAGTTGGCGGCGATTATCAAGGAGGGCGTTCCTGCAAAACTTAGGCTTGGGAGAATTCATCCTGCAACAAAAACGTTTCAAGCGCTAAGAATTGCAGTAAATGACGAGCTGGGTGCACTCCGAGAAGCGCTTGCAAAAGGGTTTTCACTTCTTGCGCCAAACGGGAGAATGGCTGTTATTTCATTTCATAGTTTAGAAGATAGAATCGTAAAGGATTTTTATAGGGAAAGAGCCAAAGAAGGCCTTGGAACAATTATCACAAAAAAACCAATCATACCTAGCCAGGAGGAAATAAAGGAAAACCCACGATCACGAAGTGCGAAATTAAGAATTATTAGTAAAAACTAAAACATTATGACAACACAAACACTTGATTTAAACAATATTGAGAGAAAAATTTTTTGGACTCTCGCATCGTTGCTTGGTATCTCTGTCGGTTTTTATTTATATTCCGTAGCGTCTCTTACGGTTTCGTTGATTGATACAAGCAGTATGAATGCGAGTGCTCACGACCTTGCGTCAAAAACTGCAGATATAGAACAGCAGTATTTGGCGCGCTCCAACTCTATTACACTTGCGTACGCACAATCTCTTGGCTTTAAAGAAGTTTCAGCTAAATTTGCAAATACTAATCTTGCGTCAAATGTCGCAGACAATGGTATAAAACTCTCAATGGCACAATAGAAAATAATGAAAAAAGATGGCCACCTCAGCAATATATGGTTTTTAAATATTAGTGTACTTTTTATCGTAATCATATTAATTGCGAAACTCGGATATATTCAAATTGTAGAGGGAGCAACGTACCGCGATAAGGCTGACGCGCAGTACCTAATTCCTGCCACAGGTTTTGATCGAGGAACCATCTTCTTTCAAGAGGAAAATGGACAAACAATAGCTGCAGCTACTGTTGTGCCTGACTATACGCTTGCAATTGACCCAACAAAAGTTACGGATGCTTCCGCACTTGCCGATCAGCTTCTTCAGTTTGTATCGTTTGATCGCGCAGATTTTATGGCACGAATGGGGCACCAGGGAAGTCAGTATGAAGAAATTGCAAAACATCTGACCGATAAACAAATTCAAGGGATAAAAACCATCAACTCAAAAGCGATAATTTTGGAAAAAGATAAAAAACGCTTCTACCCAGGCGGTCAAACGGCTGCGCAAGTGCTTGGTTTTGTCGGTTCAAATGGAGAAACGGTGTCGGGACGTTATGGTCTTGAAAAATACTATAACGATACCCTCGCTCGCCAAGGTAGTAGCGGTGCGGCTTCTTTTTTTGCTGATCTGTTTTTGAAATCTGGCGCTACACTTTTGACTAATCAGGAAAATGAAGGGGACATCGTGACAACAATAGAGCCGAGCGTACAGGGCTTCCTTGAGCGAGTGCTTCAACAGGATGTGCTAGAAAAATATAGTGCAGCAAGTGCCAGCGGAATAATAATGGATCCTAAAACAGGAGCTATCTACGCCATGGCTACTACGCCAACCTTTGATCCAAATAATTTCTCAAAGGTCAGTGATATCGGTGT
>JAKANJ010000054.1 GCA_021823825.1 bacterium
TAGCGAGGAACCTCAACCGTAATATCTTTGAGATTGTGTGTTCGTGCACCCTTAACAACGATCATTGATGACCCCGTTTTATCAAGATTAAGCTCATTTTTATGCCCTTTTTCCATTATATTTATAGTTTTCCTTATAACTCCAAACGCCCCCGAGGTTGGTCCTGGGGGGGTATATAGGGCAAGCATAGCACCTTTCTGTCAATAAGCAACATACCAATAAAAAGAACCCCCCGATTGCTTGCGCATTCGGGGGGGGTGCCAGAGGCTCTCTTTGTCCGAGGATCTCGATATCCGACGGAGAGGTGTGTGAACCTTTTACCACCAGGTTTTGGGATGTTTTGTGTAGCGGTGTTTAAACACTTAAACCAGCATACAAGATAGCCAGAATTTCTTAAGAGCGCCAAGGACTAGCTCGATGCGCTCTGAGATTGTTGTGCTCTGCAACCAAGTATTTCCGGAGTTCGCCATAAGTACGGATTTCTTTGAAAAACAAAATACGAAGGAAACAACCACTGCACACAAGGCAATCAAACTTTTCATTTGAGTGCTGGCGATACATGGCGTAGCCGCAACCCTTGTGAATCCCGACCCAGGATTCCAGAACATCGTTTTCACCAGTATAGCCAGTTGAGCCACCGAAGTGCCTCTCGACAAGCAGATCACCCTCAAGCGTCAGCTCGATAGGTTCAAGGGGAAGTTTGTTCGACATTCCTGCCTCCTTTTGTTAAATAAGATCGTTGAGAACACCTACCCTTATTGAAACTAGTACTAAAAAAGAAAAATGTCAACGGTCTGGTTGCATCTTGCTTTCTAGCACTTTGATCTCATCACGCAAAATCGCTGCGGTTTCAAAGTCTAGTTCCTTGACCGCTTTGGACATTTCTTTTTGTTTGAGCTTAATGAGTTTTTGTGGGTTTTTCACAAAAATTTCAGTATCAATATCAACATTAGACTTTACCGCCTTCATGTGGTCAGTCATAAGATGCTCCGTGATATCTTTTATGTGTTTGATAATTGTTTTTGGAGTAATGCTATGCTCCTTATTGTATGCCGTTTGAACCGCACGACGTCTGTTTGTTTCTCCAATCGCGCGTTCAATACTTCCGGTAATTGTTTCTGCATACAAGATTACCCGCCCGGCTACGTTGCGTGCCGCGCGTCCAATTGTTTGGATCAGTGCAGTTTCAGATCTGAGAAACCCCTCTTTGTCGGCGTCAAGAATACCAATGAGGGAAACTTCGGGCAGATCAAGACCCTCCCTGAGCAGGTTAACGCCAACGAGGCAATCAAACTCCCCTTTTCGGAACGAGGTAAGAATTTGGATTCGGTCAATTGTTTTGATATCACTATGCAAATACTCTGCCTTAATCCCCTCACCTTTTAGATACTCAGATAAGTCTTCCGCCATTTTTTTTGTAAGTGTTGTGGCAAGGACACGTCCTCCACTCTCAACAGCCTTTTTTGTTTCAGAAATAAAGTCCTGAATTTGCCCTTTATAATTGCCCTTTTCATGAATCGGACGAATGGCAACTTCAGGATCAATAAGACCTGTCGGGCGAATAACCTGCTCAACAACCTGAGAGCTATTTTCACGCTCATAATCTGATGGAGTTGCTGATGTAAAAATCATTTGCCCCACACGCTCTTTCCATTCTTCAAAACGGAGAGGGCGGTTGTCTTGTGCAGATGGCAGACGAAAGCCGAACTCAATAAGAGTTTTTTTCCGTGATTGGTCGCCTGCATACATACCGCCAATTTGCGGAATAGTAACATGAGATTCGTCAATGATGGTCAAAAAATCTGGCTTACCATCTTTTGTTTTTGGAAAATAAGATAAAAGGGTGTCTGGTGCAGAACCTTGAGCTCTTCCAGAAAGATGGCGCGAGTAGTTCTCAACACCATTGCAATAACCGACCTCACGAAGCATTGCGAGGTCGTAGGTAGTACGTCGCTTTAGTCGCTCGGCTTCAAGGAGCTTTCCTTCTTTTTCAAATTTTTTGAGTTGTGTTGCAAGTTCCGCCTTGATCGCTTTAATAGCACGGGTAAGCTCGCTCTTTTTTGTAATAAAGTGTTTGGCTGGGAAAATAAAAATTTCTTTCGGCTTTTCGGTAATTTTTTGGGAGACAGGATCTACCTTATTAATTGAAGCAATTCCCTTTGCATCAAGAGTGATGCTCCATACAATTTTTTCTGAAACAGGCATTATCTCAACAAGTGAACCTATGGAACGAAATGTTCCTGGAGTAAGATCGGCATTCGTGCGCTCAAAATGAATAGCAATAAGCTTTTGCATCAATGTCTTGCGATCGATCTTTGTACCAACAGTAAACCGCAAATTCTCTTCCTCATATTCTTTTGGCGAACCTAAGCCATAAATACATGAAACCGAAGCAACAATAATCACATCCTTCCGTGTTAGGAGGGCCTGTGTTGACGCATGGCGCAAGCGATCAATTTCTTCATTTATCTGCGCATCCTTTTCTATATACGTATCAGTGATGGGCATGTAGGCCTCTGGTTGATAATAGTCATAGTAAGAAACAAAGTAATGTACTTCATTTTCTGGAAAGAATTCTTTGTACTCCTGTGCGAGTTGTGCTGCAAGGGTTTTATTGTGCGCGATAACAAGAGTGGGTTTATCAATTTGAGCTATAACGTTGGCCATGGTAAATGTTTTACCTGAGCCAGTAACACCAAGAAGGGTCTGCGCGCGCATACCTTTCTTGAGGCCCTTAACAAGTGCCTCAATAGCCTTTGGTTGGTCTCCTGCTGGTGGCCAATCTGATTGTAGTTTGAAGTTTGTCACGGTTGACAATATAGCACGATAGTTGTAGTTTGTGGAGAGGAGGTTTATCTATGAACATTTTCACGTTTAGAGAGAAGTGCAAGTATTGGCTAGAAAAAGTTGGAATTCGCTGCAGTAATTGTAGCTCATGGTTTAGCACAAAAGAGACTACCGAGGAACGTTTAGAATGGGGGGCGAATTTCGGGAACACATTTTTCTCTGATCCGTTCTACGTTTACATGACCTATCGGCGCTGCACCCGGTGCGGTCATCTCATGTCTTCGAAATGGGTTTCTTCGGATCGAGCAGTAGAGTGATTTCTCAGCTCAGGTCAAGACCGTCTCATGACGGTCTTTTTATTTATAGTAACGCGTCATGAAATCATTTTTCAGTGTCTGAAACGAATCGTTCAAAATTGCATCTCTCATTCGGTCAACAAGACGGATAAGAAAACGCAGGTTATGAATTGACATTAATGTACCTGCAAGCATTTCTGTAGATCTGAAAAGGTGTGCAATGTATGAACGCGTGTAATTTTTGCATGTGTAGCAGTCACACCCAGCGTCGAGTGGCGTGAAATCCTTAACATACTGTGCATTCAAAATATTTTTTCTTCCGTCCATGGTATAAAATGCACCATTGCGTCCCATGCGCGTAGGTGCTACACAGTCAAACGTGTCCATACCATTTTCTACTCCCCCAAAAATGTCGCCAGGTTCCCCGATACCGAGCAAGTGTCGCGGTTTGTTTTCAGGAAGGAGCGCGGCAACCCATCCGACCGCGGTGCTCATGTCTTCTTTTGTAAAAGAGCCACCTATCCCATAGCCGTCAAAATCCATTGTTGCGAGCGTGCGCGCACTTTCTTCGCGTAAGTCTTGATGCCTGCCACCCTGGACAATACCAAAAAGTCCTTGCTTCGAGCTTGCCCCAGCGTTTGCCAGGTGTGCATCGAGACTACGTTGTGCCCAACGATGCGTCCGATCCATCGCTTGTTTTTGGTACTCGCGGGGTGCGTTTGGTGCAGTACATTCATCAAAGGCAAACATGATATCTGCTCCAATGTTGTGCTGAATTTCCATTGAGCGTTCGGGAGTAAAACGATGGGTACTACCATCCTTGTATGACTTAAAAGTAACGCCCTCTTCATCTATTTTTACTAACTTTTCGTGAACACGTTCATCAGACGGACCACGTTCGTCAACGATAACTTCTTCAAGTTCTTTTTTGGTCGCAACCTTTGTAACCCCTTCTCCGTATGCCGCACCCAATGAAAAAACTTGGAATCCTCCCGAGTCGGTCATTGTAGGCCCGGCCCAATTCATAGTTTTTCCAAGCCCACCACCTTCACGCATTATTTCTTCACCTGGTTCAAGATACAGATGGTAGGTGTTAGCGAGGACGACTTGTGCCCCAAGTTCTTTTACTTGCTCAGGTGTCAAAGCTTTTACTGTTGCTTTGGTGCCGACGGTAACAAAAGCAGGGGTATGAATGACACCGTGAGGAGTAGTCAATATACCTGCACGTCCAAGCGCATT
>JAKANJ010000055.1 GCA_021823825.1 bacterium
AGAAATTCCCGCAGTGTCTGGAAGAAGCGGAGAGGGAGAATTCCCAAGGTCGCCAGAAAATAAGAGTTTCTTGCCGTTATGTGTAAATTCAACCATTGATGAACCGAGAATATGCCCAGCATCAAGGAAACGAGCAGAGAGGTTCCCCGGCAATTCTACAACTTTCTCGTAAGGAACTGTTTCCCAGTGCTCCATTGCCCGGTGCACGGCATCTTCACGAAATAGTGGCTCGTGGTTATCATCTTTTGCTTCTTCCTCAATGATACGAACGGTGTCCTCTAGAATGAGCTTTGCAATTTCTCTTGTTGGTGGTGTTGAGTAAATTTTTCCCTTAAATCCTTCATTAAAAAGTTTTGGGATACGCCCAACATGGTCAAGGTGCGCGTGTGTGACAAACAGCGCATCAACTGAAGCAACATTATACGGAAATGGCTCTGTATTTTTTACATCACAAACTTTAACTCCCTGGAAAAATCCGCAGTCAACCATAACGGTCACTCCCTCACCTTCCAAAATATGGTTAGACCCAGTAACTTCATTTGCTGCCCCGTAAAATTTTAATTTCATTATTTATGTATATTATTTTGTGAACGTACCCCCACCCAAACTGCTACCGTAATGCCCCCAAGCGTATCAAAAAAGAGATCTTTTATCGTTCCTGACATGCGACTAGCGTGCCCAACTGTCTCCAACCCAAGACCCGCCTGTATAACCTCCCAAATTAAACCTATGCCGACCGCGGCAATAAGGCTTGCTCCAAGAATTTTGGTAAAATGGGGTAAAGGATTGCCCTTTCGTGCGTATTTCCACCAAAGAAACGCTGCAGCAAGCCAAACACCACCGAGAAAATGCATTGGAATATCAAACCATCGCATTCGCCAATACCAAAAATAGACTTCTGCAAGCCAGTTTGTAACTGCAATAAAGGTGATAAGCACCAAAAGAGAAACGGGAAATGATCGTGGCTGCATATTGATTGTATACCCATTATATCATTGCTGTTCGGTGCGAACAAAATTTTAAAAAACCCCCATGCAGAGGCATGGGGGTTTTTTCTGGGGTCACTCTTGGTACTGACCCTAGAATAAATCTAGGTGGGTGCCCGCAATCATATGCCAAGGCACATGAAAATGTTGGGCTCCCTTGTCAATAAATTAGGAGACAATACCTTGAATAACCCTGCGATAAGTATACGCCACGTAATTTTTTTTTCAACAAAAAAATACAGTACAACCCATCTAAAAAAATCTGACCAGTCTTGTACTCAACAGCTAGAAGACTTCATTCGCATAAATATATGCAAAATCAACCTTGTCATAATCAAAAATTTCCCCGTCTTTAAAGAAGCGAGAAATTTCTATTTTCCCATTTTCAACTGAATCCGAAGAGTGAACGACATTTGATTGTCCCGAAATGGACAGATCGCCGCGGATACTACCAGCGTCCGCCTCAAACCCTTTTGTTGGCCCAACAAGCAGTCGCGTTGAGGAAACAGCGTTGATTCCGGAAAGGGCAATAACAACCACAGGTGATGCCTTCATAAAATTCTTAATACCTGCAAAAAATGGTTTGTCTGCAATGTGAGCGTAGTGTGCCTCAAGAAGGGCGTCCTCAAGTTGTACCATTTTCATTCCTACAATTTTGAGCCCTTTACGCTCAAAACGACCTACAATTTCTCCCAAAAGCCCGCGCTGGATCGCATCTGGCTTAATAATAATAAGGGTCTGCTCTTCTTTTGGGTGTGCCATGATATTAAAATTTAATTGCTAATATCGCACCATACTAACACGGTGCATGTAATCGAACAAACACAAAAACTACCGATTACCGCGAAAACGGCCCATAATTTCTTCTTCCACCTCCTCACGAGGAACACCGTATTTCATATACGAAAGCTCCTTTAACTTCTCCGCAAGTGCTGGGTCTCCTTTCTCTGGGGGCATTGTTATGATATTGAAAGGCTTCGTTGGCTGACCATTAACAAGGAGATTGATATATGCATTGTAATTATCAAGCTTTGTAATGTCCTGTACAGTAAAAACAGGAGAAAATTTACTTTCAAGAAATTCTGCGTCTTCAGCACCAACTCGGAAAGCTGCGAGGGAGCCAACGTTCCCAAAAACAGCTTTTTTAATTTCATCAGAAAGCTGCCCCAAGTACTGGTGAGCAAGATTTAAACTTAATCGGTATTTCCTCGCCTCTGAAAGAATCGTAGAAATTGACGGCGTTGTTACATTTTGGAATTCATCAATATACAAGTAGAAATCATTTGGTTTCTTCTCAGAACCAAACATGTCCACTCGAGAAAGCGCCGCCATAGAGATTTTTCCAACAAGCACCAAACCGATAAGGTTTGCGTTGATATCACCCAACCGGCCCTTTGACAGATTGACGAGGAGAATTTTTTTCTCGTCCATAATTTTTCTAAAATTGAGAACGGACTTTTGTTGCAACACGATAGGACGCATGATGTCGTTTGAAATAAAATTATCAAACTTGCTTGAAATATACGGGACGAAGTTTGCAAGACCCTGGTCTCCTGTTGTTTTTTCTGCGCCTTCCCAGAACTGTGCGATGATAGGGTTTTTGCAACGCTCCAACTTCATGTCGCGGAACGACTTGTCGGAAAGAACGCGAGTAATTTCTAAAAGCGTACTCCCCGACCCAGGGTCCTCCATCACGAGACCAGCAGCATTTCTGAAATACTGTTCAAACATAGCACCGCCACCAACCTTCATATCGAAAAGCTGGTTAAAAATGTTCATCATTTCGTTGATAACAAATGTTTTTTGCTCTGGATATCGCTCATCATATTCAAGCATGTTGAGCCCCATTGGTCGTACCGTGTACGCGGGATCAAAGTAAATGACATCATCTGCACGCTCTGGAGGTATCAAAGAGAGGATATCCTGAACATCAGAACCGTGTGGGTCAATGAAGCAGACTCCGTCGCCATTACGGATGTCCTGGATGATCATGTTCTTGAGAATGTTCGTTTTGCCGGTACCCGTCTGGCCAATGACATAAAAATGACGCACGCGATCTTCTTTCCCCATGCGAACCACTGTTTCTTTGTTGTGATATATATTTTTACCAATAATGACACCGTCTGACGCCATTTCAATCGGCGCAGGAGCAACCCCCGATTTTGCCTCACGAAGTTCTGGTGAAGCGATAGCCGTAACAGGGAAATGGAACATCGTTGTAAGTTCCTTTAGATTGAGTGGAAAGCCCTGGTTTTCGTCAAAAATACGAAAAGAGAACTCGTGAAGTGTTTGTGTAAGACTATTCCCGCCAAGTCGTTTCCATGAAATTCCATTTGCATCTGGCTTTGCAAATTGATTAAAAGCACTTTCAAGCTCAGTAAGGATTGACTTAGCCCGATCCTCTGTTTCTGCGGATGCCACAATACGAATATTTGTGTTAACGACAGGAGAGGAAATCTTCAAATTGATATTTTCAACAGCTACCTCGTCAATCTTCAAAACCTTCTCATCCTCTTTTTTCTTCTTTGCACCAAATAAAATTTCCTTTGCAGTAGCAGCAAAATCACTTGCAATACGAACACCGGTATCTTGAAGTGCCCTCTTTACGGGTGTACCCTTTTTAATATCATCACGAATAACTCGATATGCATCATTGAGGCTTTTACCGGCTGGTCGAATGATTAGCTGGACAGCAACACCCTCGCCCTCGTGTTTCATCTTGCTAAAAGCACTGAGGAGCACTGAAAGAGGGTCCTGCGAAAATGTTTCAAACGTCCTCATTGGAAAAACAGAATTTCCTCTTGGCTCCGCAACAGAAACAAGCGTTGTCCCCTTTTCATTAAACGGGTTGTAGTCCTCCTTGTGCTCGCGAATTTTTGCATCTGGGTAAGCGGCGAGAACTTGCTTTTCAAATAGATCTGCATGCTCAATGGGGACTGCCGCATAAAAAACAATTTCGCTTGAAAAATTAGATAGGGCAAGTTCAAGTGCAAAATAATTTCTCACATCACGCCAAGAACCAGAAGTGTCCTCCACAGAGAGCATCCCTGAATAAAATTGCTCCATCCCGGTCACCAGATCGGCAAAATTTCTTTTTTCACCCCTTCCGTCTATTGGAGGGAGTGTTATTTCATAAAGTCGCATGCGAAGTGCACGGAAAAGTATCCGCTCCTTAGAGAATTTCATCGCAATACTTTCATCAGTAAGAAACTGCACTAGAAAACGATGAAAATCATCTT
>JAKANJ010000056.1 GCA_021823825.1 bacterium
ACGTCTGCATAAAAAATACTTCCGTCCTTCCTCTTTACTGGAATATCTCTTATTACGCCGATTTCGCCGGAAGATTGTTTGATAAATTGGTCAAGAATTTTATCTAGGTTTTCTGCAGGGTGGATGTCTGACAAGCCAAGGGTTTTCAACTCTTCTGTCGTATAGCCCAGCATCCGTGATATCGCCTTGTTGCCCAATACAAACTTTTTGTCCTCAAGCCGAGCCAAAAGTAGCCCGTCATTTACATTGTTAAAAATGATTTCAAATTTTTCTTCTGCAGACTTTAGCACCGCTCCCTGAAGCTTTTTACGCTCAGTGATATCACGTACGAGTGCATGGAGGTACGCCTTGCCACCTGATTCAATTTTTGAAAGCAGAACCTCCGCGGGAAAGTCCTCACCATCAATTCTCTTGTGTGTCCATTCAAAAAAACTTGACCCTTTGAGCATGGCCTCGTCTATCATCTCAATTGCTTTTCCCATAGAGATACTTCCGTCTGGCTGCAATTTGGGCGACAGCTCCCAAGGGGGGTACCTTAAAAAATCTTCTTCATCTTTTGCGCCAAACATTTTCACCGTGGCTGGGTTGGCCGATTGAAATTTCCACGACGGAGGCTCCAGTGTCATGACGGCATCGCGAGACAACATAAAAAGCGCTTTGTACTTATCACACCTCAAATCGTTCTCGTTTTGCATACGTATAAAATATATTAAGAACCTAAAATACAAGCTTTCCGGTCGTGTTCTAACTTAAAAAAGTTGTGTCGTAAAATAGCTGTAATGGATCATTCCGCTTGCCGCAGCAAATGCATAAAGAAACACCGCGATAAACCCAATTACCGAAAGCACCAATCCAATTTTTGCTTTTCTTTTTTGGGACGACTTTAGGCCGATAATTCCGAGCACAACCCCAGTAAGCGATATTACAATACCAAGCAACATAACAACCCACGAAATAAGAGAAATTCCCCCGAACACTACACTGGCAATTGCGCACTTCTCACGTATGCCCCTCTTCCCTTCGAGCTCAGGTGGAATAAATGATAAATTAAGAACAGATTCCGTATCCTGTGTTTTTTGCTCAGGAGAAACAGGTAATACTTTTTGAACACTATCAATTTGTTCTTCATTCATAGTATATATAGTATAACAGAATTTTCATTTTCAAGATGTCAACCCTGTTGAAAACTATCAGCTCACATGAAGACATAATGAGCCCTGGGACACTCGCACATTCGTGCCCGAAAACCCACAAAATCAAGCACAGGACCGGCAAGGGGTCTCAGGGCGGGGTAAATTGACTTTAATTTCCAAATAACATATAATCCGTAGGACTCCGCAATGCGTGCCCGATTTACTTGGCCCCCTAAAGGGGCCTTAGAAAATCGTAATGCCTTAGATTTATCGTGGCCTTGCGGGTTGTTAGTTTTACCAAATCCCTTGACTCCTAAGATAAAAATCAACCACCAAATTCACGCCAAAGAACTCCGTGTTATCACGGATACCGGTGAGGCGTTGGGGGTTCTTTCTCTCTCGGATGCACTCAAAAAGGCGGAGGAGTTTGGGCTTGATCTCATTGAGATTTCCCCCAGCGCTGTCCCCCCAGTCGCAAAAATCATGGATTTTGGTAAATTCCAATACCAGCAGAGCAAAAAGCAGAAGGAAACAAAGGCACGCGCGCACGTTACAGAAACTAAGTCACTGCAAGTAAAAATTGGCACATCGGAGCATGACCTTGAGCTTAAGGCAAAAAATGCCTCAAAATGGCTAAAGGAAGGGCACCGTGTGAAAATTGCTTTATTTCTGGTGGGACGTTCAAAATATTCCGAAATGGAGTTCAAAATGGAACGTCTTAACAGGATTTTGAGTCTTATTTCAGAGGAGTACCGGGTTTCTGGTGAACCAATAAAAGGGCCAAAAGGGATTAGCATCATCCTTGAACGTGCAGCAAAAAAATAATTAATTATCATGAAAACGAATAAATCATTCACAAAGCGACTTAAAGTAACGAAGACAGGGAAAATCCTTGCTCGAGCACCCGGTCAAAATCACTTTAACGCACGAGCAAAGAGCTCAAAACAGCTCGAAGGCAAACGACTTGCAAGCTTCAGCATGACAAGCCGCGAGAAAGCTCGCTTTTTACCAGGACTTTTAGCATAAGCATACTATGACACGAGTAAAACGAGGAACAACTACAGCAAAAACACGTCGCAATGTATTGGCCCAGGTAAAGGGTTATCGTTTTGGACGTAGCAAAAAAGAAATTCAAGCAAATGATGCTATTGCACACGCAGGAGCATATGCTTTTGCGCATCGTCGCGACAAAAAGAATGATTTCCGCCGCCTTTGGAATGTGAAAGTTAACGCAGCGCTCCGCCCTCTCGGCTTCTCGTACAGCAAATTCATTGGCGCTCTTAAGGCAAAAGGAATAATCCTTGACCGAAAGATTCTTGCCCTTCTCGCTGAGAAGAACCCAGAAACTTTTGCAAATATTGTTAAGGAGGTGAAATAATTAGCTTTTAGTATCACTTCTACTATTTAAATGCCCCCTTTTTGATCTTCAAAAAGGGGGCATTTAGTATTAGCACTTAGAGTATCTGCTTTCCACTGAACTGTGCGATATCGTCAGGGTTATGATAGGTATAAAGAGGGCATTTTTCTCCCAAATCGCACATTTTTTTATTCTTGGCGATATCTATAAGCTTTGAAACGAGACTCTTTGGCGAATCGTCAAAAAGCACGACCTCTTCGTTTGCCCTATGACTTTTATCAAGCATGAGCTTAAGCACCTCATCCATCTCCCATGCGCCCTGAAGCACACCGAGTGGTTTGTGATCCTCAAATGCAATGGTAAATTCGTTTACCGTGCCGATGCGCCCACAGCCGACAATAACTGCATCAGAACTACGCGTAAGAAGCAAATTTCTTCCTGAATAACCAAAACCTGTATAAATAATAATATCCAAATAATCGAGAGGGAGACCATATACCTCCACATGCTCTTTTTCGCTCGTTGCCGGGGACAACCCTATAGATATGCCTCCTGCCTCTTTTGCTCCCATTGCGGCCCACAGGGGAAAGCCGGTTGTGGCACCCGTTACAAGAATTGCCCCCTGCTTTACGATTTCACGTCCCAGCTCTTTGGCAGATTCCATTGCATTGTCACCACAATGGGTAGTATCTGCAGCTCCGGAAACACAAATTTTAAGTCTAAAATGTTGATGTATATCACTTCCCATATTTCAATATATTAATGAACCTATAGTATACCACAAGAAATGGTCATTGCTGTTTTCCAAGGTATGGCCACTTCTATAGCACAGCAAACAACGCCCAAAAATAAACTTACGCAAATGGCGCTAGAATTCTATTTCTTCCACATCTCCCCTCTTGGGAACAGCAACTGCAATATCTAGGTAGTCTCGCACTCGCTGAGCAAAAAAGAGACCAGCTCCGAGTTCTGCATGAACGACAAATACTTTTTTGAGCGTACCTTTGGCTTCAGCAACAAAATTGATAAGCGCATCCCTGTCCTTGTGAGCGGAATATCCGTTAATGGTTACTATCTTCGCACGTACAGGAACGTCCTGGTTAAAAATATTTATGTTTTTTGCTCCCTCCTCAAGCATGCGCCCCGTGGTGCCAACAGCTTGATACCCAACAATGAGGAGAATATTTCGAGGGTCTGACAAATAATTTTGCTCATGGTGCATAATACGCCCGCCATTGGACATTCCAGAACCAGCAATAATAATTTTAGGTGCAGGGACTTCCCTTATTGCAACCGAATCACTTGGTCTTTCGGTAAATCGTAACTTTGGAAACTTAAAAATATCATCTCCGCTTTTTATTAAATCCTTTGTCTCTTGATTAAAATAGGTTTCGTACGCACTGTATACTTTTGTCACTCGGATAGCGAGCGGTGAATCCACGAATATTGGAATTTCTGGAATTTGATGCCCTTCAACCATCTCGTTGAGCTCCAACAAAAGGTCTTGGGTACGCTCGACAGAGAAGGCAGGGATCATGAGGACCCCTTTGTTCTTGATTACATCTTCAATCGCCTGCTTTAGCTGGTTGGTTCGTTCTGATAAGTCCTGATGAACACGGTCGCCATATGTTGCCTCAGTGACCAGGTAATCAATGCCAGAAATTCCCGCAGTGTCTGGAAGAAGCGGA
>JAKANJ010000003.1 GCA_021823825.1 bacterium
AAGAAACACATAAAGGCCAAGACAAACCGCTAGTACCAAAACGACAATATAGACTTTTTTCATGCTTAGTAATTATACAATAAATTTATAATTTAATCTCCCCAGCAAGGAACGCGTATGCATCTTGGGCTATTTTCTTGGACTCAGCAAAAGTAATCTTAGCAAGAAGGTCTTGGTATGTGAACCATTGAGCACTCATAATCTCATTTTCAAAACCCCTCACTGGACCAATCTTATTTTCTTTGGTGATGCCAAGGAAATATTTTACCGTTTTTTCGTACAGTATCCCGTCTTGTATGTATGAATAATTTTCTGCAAACTCTTTGTTCGGTACAAGATCTATTTTATCAATACTTGTTTCTTCAAAAAGCTCACGGCGTGCTGCTTGCTCCTGATTTTCTCCTCTTTCACTATGGCCCTTTGGAAATGCCCAATGCCCATCGACATGCTCTACAAGACAAAACATATAAGTTCCCTCTTCTTTTTTGAAGATCGGCACGATACCGAAAGAATTATCTTCTACCGTATTCATGGTTAGATTATACCAAAATTACTGCTTATCTGTGATAATTTTTTATTCTTGACAGCACCATTCAACAGGCGTACCATCAATCTAGTAACAAAATTCTCACGACTATGTAATCTGCAACTAGTCGGAACTCATGTTCTTTTCCAGAATAAGGAGCTGGTCATGAATACTCAACAAAAACGAACAGCGCCTGTTGCCCGGCTCATGCTGTTGTACATTGCTGATACCCCAGAGAACAAGGAACAGTTCAACGTGAAGGAGCGAACGTTCCTTGGTCTCGTCAAGAACCATCCATACTCAGGGCTTGGAATCGTGTGCCGCTCTGAAGAGGAGGCCACTCGTTTGTTTAAAATGTTTATCACGCGTGGGCCCGTGGCGGGGACCCCTAGTAGGATTGCAAGCTTCCCGTTTATAATAAATTTTCCGACAATAGTGGATGTCGAAATTCTGCAAATATATGTAGGAAGTGAAATTCAGCTTTGTGTTGCCCGTGAACACATACGTTCGAAAACGCCCCATATTGAAGCGCTGGTTAAAAATAGAAAGTACTACCTTTTTTTTGACCTTCAATGCTTTACATACCAAGATCTTTTGATGAGGATTTCAAGCATATAAATTTGTTGGTTTCTCTCCCCTCTCTACAAAGCGGAGAGAAACCAACTTCTTTTTCAGCCAATGAATTCGTTCGTTGGTTGAAAGAGGAATAGTTCTTTTACATGGAAGGCGTCATTATAGCGATGGAATTTTAGCTCGTTTGTGATACCGGTGACAATTGCAGCCGTTCATATGATCATTTTTTATTTTTAGGAGATGGAGCGCAACAAACTTCATTAACGAAGCTTTTCTAAGGAGCTCGCCATGAAAAAGTCAGTGGTAGATCGTGCTGATATCAACAAGTACATCAGGTCCAACTGCAAAAAGCTCTCAATCGAGCAGCTTGCGAAAGACTGTGGTATTACGGAAAGAGCGGTGGAGGGGCGAGCGTACAGAATGAAGCTTGAGCTCTTCAGCCACAATGATATGCGCGCACGTTTGCCTTCGGCAAAGCGATATATCATTACTGCAGCGCAAAACGCAACACCTATCCACCAGGCTTTCTGGGCTTCGCTCAAGCAAGCTGCGGCGTATTACAACGCAGAGCTTGTGGTGATTCCTGGTCGTTACAAAAATCCGACAAGCCAGTGGACAGAAAAGAATGCTGAAAATGAATGGTGGGACTCTGCTGTCGTGCCATACTTGTGCAAGGGCCGCATCAGCCTGAATGATCGCATCATGATTTTGGGTGACGTAAAGGTCCCCTGGGCCACCAGGTCTCCCTTGACCATGATGGACACTCTCACAAAGGACAAGAGCGGCATCGTAGGGCATCCGAACCGAGCCTTGCGGTCAATTGCCACTCCGCAACACAAGCAGCCGAAGGTGATGTTCACGACGGGAACTTGTACGATTCGCAACTACACCGATTCAAGGCAGGGCAAAATCGCATCATTCAATCATTGCCTTGGTGCCCTCATTGTTGAGATCGATGGAGACCTGTTCTGGGCTCGCCAGCTCAATGCTGACAAGTTTGGTGCCTTTATTGACCTCAACTTTGAGTTCACTCCTACCGGCGTAAAACCGGCAGAACGCGCACTCTCCTTGACTCCTGGCGACATTCACGAACGCTGGGTTCTCCCTCACGTCGTTCACGCGACGTTTGACGCGAAAGACAGCATTGTAAATGTTCTCCGACCGCAACATATCATCTTTAACGATCTTACGGATTCTCACGCTCGCAACCATCATCACAAGGATGACTGGCTTACCAACTTTGGCAAGTGGAAATCTGGCATTGAGTGCATTCGCACTGAGATTAAAGATGCCATTCGTTTCGTAAATGAAAAAACACCAGATGACTGTCAGGCCGTTATCGTTTCCAGCAACCACGATAGGGCAATCCTGCGGTGGCTCAAGGAAACCGACTTTAGAACAGACCCGGTGAATGCCATCTTTTATCTTGAGAGTGCTTTGGCTCTTGCCAACAGCGCAAAAAAAGATGAAGGTGGTATCGTCTACGACGATCCATTTGTCGCGTACGCTAAGCAATTTGCAAAAAAGAACGTGAAGTTTTTGAAGCAAGGGCAGAGTTTCGTACTCTCCCGCGTTGAATACGGACTTCACGGTGACCTCGGCCCCAATGGTTCGCGTGGAACGACCAGAAATCTCTCCGCCCTTGGCGAAAAGGTGACAAAAGGTCACAGCCATGCGGCTGAGATTATTGATGGTTGTTATAGTGCGGGAGTCTGTACAGGGCCACTTGAATACGAAGGTGGTGGACCGAGTAATCATTCCAATTCGCATGTTGTGCAATACGCGAATGGGAAACGAGCCATTATCTTTGTCATCAATGGTCGTTACTGCCTTGACCACCCCACACCGAGCAAGAGTCGCAAGAAATAATGTATTCCCTTCCAGGTTTCTAGCTGGTTCCTCAAAAACCAGCTTCTATTTCAGTCAATGAATTGTTCGTTGGTTGAAAAGGAATAGTTCTTTTAAATCATATCTCAAGGAGGGTGTGATGAGGCGTCCAAAAACGCACATTGAAAAAATACTCGCCCTTCTCGCGAGTGGAAAAGTAAGAATAACACTTGTATGGAGATTACCTTTTGGAATTGAGGACTGTTGGGGATACTGCGACGAAAAGAACGACAAGGAGATTCTCATAAAACGAACGCTCTGTTTAAACTCAAGAACTCTCATCCTGATCCATGAATGCCTTCACTGGCTGTATCCGAAAAGGAACCATGGATGGGTGATACCGCAAACACGCAAAATCTATGAAGGGCTAAGCGGCGCTCAACGCGAGAAATTTTCTATTTTTTTTAAAGAGCTTGAGGAAGCGCAGCATCGCGAAATGGTAATTCAAAAAAAGAGCGAGGCTTATCACAAAAAAAAGCGACTTAAAAAAAGGAGTTGCGATGTTGAGCGAGACAAGATGCATCGAAAAGATGATCCAACTTCTTGAATCTGGCAGAGTTCGGGTAAAAATCGTTGTTCCATCAAGCCTCCCGAAAGGAACCTGGGGTACTGCTCACAAGGTTAAGAAGAAAATTAAAATTTTGAACACAATCCAGATCAACACTCAGGTATTTGTTCTTGTTCATGAATGCTTGCATATTCTGAAACCGAAGAGATCCGAATCGTGGGTTAGGTCACGTTCTTATCACCTCTGGGGTGCTATGACGGAGTCTCAACACGAGAAACTTAAGGACTTCCTGAGGGGGTTGTCTTGAGTAAGGGGCCGGGCAGAAAAACAAAACACCACCGGAGGCCACGGAGCCTCGGTGGACGGAGCGATGATGGCAACATCTCCATTGTGACTCGTCGTGAACACGAGGCATGGCACTGCCTATTTTCAAATTTACCAGCTCCAGAGATCCTAGGAAAACTTAAAACGTTCTATAATCTTTTTTCAGAGTTCTCTGACGCTGGCGAAAAAATAAAACTTCCCTGGTGCGTAACTGAACAATGGAAGGCGTGGACAATTCTTTTTGGGAATATGCTTCTGGAAGATATCGTGAATATCATCAATGTGGTATGGATAGATCCGGACTACAAGCTTGTCATAACTTCAGAATTGACCAAGAAGGTTTCAATAACAAGACGAAGAAGGTAACAGACCAAAAGGCGAAGCATACACTTCGCCTTTTTATTGCACGGCATTAGGATGTATCTCAGGTCCTTGGTGACTTCTTACTCCAATCCTTAATATCGGAAGCTTTTCTTTCAAGGCGGCTTGCAGGACGGACTAGTCGCTCCCCTCCTTTCGGAATAAAAGAAGTGTGTGGCATATCATAGATTGTTTCTGCTATGTCCCATAAATCCTTCTCTGCTGTTATCCATTTTGTGCCAAAGCGCTTTAGGTTGATTGGCCGAGAGTAGCCACGCAGAGTTTTTTTACCATTTTTTGATAAAAAATATTCATGAAAATATGAAAAAACTAGTTCTCGCGGTGTGTGATAAATTGGATCACGGAACCGCAGCACAGGATGATTGGTTTTACTAATCGCGCCCCAGCGTCCATTTTGTTTAAAAAGCGCAATCGCATGATCATTATCCCCATTTTGGCGAACTACACGTAAGTTTACCAGCAGGGGTTTTCTTCCCTGTAGCATAAGCGCGACACACGCGAACATTGCACCCTCGATGCAGTGAGCTTTTTGTTCCCTTAGTACCCTCCGTGGTGACATGCACGTCTCTCCCCTTTTTTCATAATTTATTGGAAGCGCATCTAAAAAGTCCTGAATTTTCTGAGGAGTACTTAGTCGTTTCAAGATTTTTAATTCCGATGCAGTAAGTGAATCCATAATAATGATTTACAACTAATTATACCAAAATGCCTCGCCCATTAGAATGGACGAGGCATTTTGCGCGTACCTATTTATACAAACGATTCCAAACGATTGCATAAAGATATCCTAAAAAATATCCTAAAATCGCGGTAACAAGAACAAGTGCAAGCATCATTGATACACTGTAGCTATCAACCACAAACAATGGTTTCAGCATATGCAACATAAGGAAAAAATTTAGAAGAGGCTGAGCCCACCCAAGAAGGACAATCAGGGACCACACGAAATGCAGTCCTCCAATAAAAACTCCGGTAACGGCGCCAACCTTGCGAGGGTTAAGTGTGTGCATAAGATTGCAAACTAATTAAACCCATTACTTTTAAATTAAGAAAGGTGCTTTGAAACAAGCTTTGTCATTTCAAACATATTTACTACAGCTTTCCCACCAAAAACCTTTTTCAGAGCTTCGTCAGCATTAATATTACGCTTATTCTTGGGGTCCTGAAGATTTTTTTCCTTGATGTATACCCAAAGTTTTTTAACAACCTCAGACCTTGGCATTGGACCCTTCCCTACTATTACTGCGAGGTCGGCGCTAACGCTCATTGGCTTCATGAATGCTGAATTTGTTTTTGCTACCATATTTATTTAATTATTTAATAACAAGAATATTATATCATACAGGGAAAGTGTGGGAAGTGCCTAAACAATATATTGACAGAGCATTTAAATTAATGTAGAACAGTGGAGAATGTTCTTTCACCTGCACCACAATCCCTTAAGGAGGGTTCATGCACGAATCGATGAAAGCGAAACTCGCTCTCTTGAGCGCAGAACTGCGTAAAGAGATTATTTTTGGAGATCGCGAGTATACACCAAACCCGCACTCGCCCGTGTCCAACTGGCTCGTCAACACAAAGCGCCATTGTAATGGTGGCAGGACTGTTGACGCAGGCCTCTGGCTCAAAAAACACTGTGATAGCGGCGGTAAGATTTTTCTGACAATGTCGGGCGCTGGGTCTTCCTTTGAGCAAGGCATCATGATTGGAGAGCTCATCCGCGCTGGAAAAATTGCGGCAATCTCCGTCACTGGTGCAAATCTCGAAGAGAGCCTGTATCGGCTCGTCGCGCATAGCGACTACGCGTATATTCCGAACTATCAGAAGCTTTCACGAGCGCAAGAAAAGGAGCTGGACGTCGTAGGATTTCGTCGTATCACCGACACCTTCTTGCCCGAAGATGAATCAACGCGCATCGTTCTCCCCGAAATCGAAAAACTTTGGAGAGAATCAGATGCTCGAAAAGAGCAACTGCTTTGGCACGAATACTTCCTCCGTCTATTTCAGCGTGGGATGCTCGCTTTTGACAAAGACGCAAACCCCGCTGACTGCTGGCTCTACCAAGCGTGGAGAGAAAATATTCCTATCTTTGTTCCCGGATGGGAAGATAGCACGATGGGCAACATCTTCACTCAAGCCTGCTGTGACAGCGACCACCCGTTTCTGTCAGAATACAAATCAAGCAAGCCGATCGATCGGAATATCATCCTACCATCGGTCTGCTATATGCATCGACTTGCCGAATGGTATATGGACAACACAAAAGAACGTGGAATTGCCTTTCTCCAGCTTGGGGGCGGTATTGCTGCCGATTTTCCTATCTGCGTCGTGCCGCACCTCAAGAAGGACTGGCTCGCTGAAGAACGCCAAGAAGTTCAGGATAAGGTAATTCGCTCATGGGCAGGCTTCATCGAGATCCATGATTCAACAATGTCTTATGGCTCGTATTCGGGAGCAGGGGCCGACGAAAAAGTTACCTGGGGGAAATTGGAAGCGGAGTCCTTTGGCCTTCAGATTGCCGGCGACTATACCAACATCTTCCCCGACATCACCGCCTTAGTACTTGGCAAGTAGGCTTTGCAGGTTTCTACACAAAAAGCCGCCCAGATTATTCTGAGCGGCTTTTCATTTTATATTCTAAAAAAATCCAAGTGCTCCTCCTCCGCCAAGCAAAATCGCAAGAGCTGCAAAGAGCAGGACAAAATCAAACTCCCATCCCACCTTATCTTTTGCCGAAAATGGGACGTTCCACTTCATGACCTTCATCCAAATAGCCCCACACATTACCAGAGAAAGAAGCAGTGCTGCGAGTTGTGTATAAAATCCAACAACAAGAGCTAGCGCGGAAAGTGTTTCAACACTGCCAAGCAATAAAACCATTATCTTTGATGTACCCATTCCTGCGGCCATCTCGTTTGCCTTAGAAAGCTTGGGCCATCCATGAATAAGAAAAATAGCTGCAATTGCTGCTCGCAACAAAAATAATCCAACGTCGTTATATTGTGCCAATTGTGCAAACATTTTTTTAGTATTTAGCTAATAATCAGGACACCTATAATTCTAGAACAAAAAAACTTACTTAGCAAAAGACACAGTCTCTTCTCAGCCTTAAAGTTCTCGCGTAAGCGCTTTTAGAACGAGTTCAAGCTCCATTCGGGCAACTCCGGTCACCGTGTCCGCACCTCCGTAATACAGATACAACACTCCTTTATCCAAGGTGATACCGCAAGGAAATACTACATTATTCACAATGCCTATTTTCTCATATGGTTCTTGTGGCTCAAACACGGGATCAGCAAGACGTGCAATCACGATTGCGGGGTCATAAAGATCAAGAAGCACCGCGCCAAGACGATAGGTATTGTGTGTTTTTGAAACTCCGTGGTAGAAAAGGAGCCATCCCTTTTTGGTCTTAATTGGTGGCGCAGAAATACCAACTTTTGAGCTATCCCACGCGTTGATTCGCGGTCCAATGATTCTCAGGCATTTATCAATAATTTCAGATTTAAAATCAAGCGACTTTAAATAATCACCACAAATTTCGTTATCAACACGATGAAGAACAAAGTATTTTCCATTTATTTTTTCTGGCAGAATACAGGTATCTTTATCATCGAAACCCGGAGGAGAGATAAGCACTGGTAGTTCCCATTTCCAATTTTTATTCAGAAAATTCTGTTCACTAATTGATGTTACCGCAACACGTGGCGGACCGACACTATCATACGCGGTATAAAACATATAAATTGTTTTTCCAATTTGTGTAAGACGAGGATCCTCGCAACCTGAGTTTGCTCCTTTTATTTTCTTCAATTCAAAATTTTCCCTCGGAACATAAATCGGGTCAGGTAAGCGTTCATCAATCGTTATGCCATCTTTTGAACATGCATAACCGATAAATGACGTGTTGTCATTAGACAGTGTACGATAAAGAATGTGCGTCTTACCTCGTATTCGTATCGCCGCGGGATTAAATGTTGCCGTCGCTTCCCATGGATGAAGTGGGTTAGGAACAATAATAGGATTGTGTTTGGAACGCCTGAAACTTCTCCGAGGCGCCGTGACGGGGCAAATTGTCGCTATAAGATCATTTATATTCATTCGAGCAACGCAAACCGTTGTGTCTGAGGCTCCATAGTAAAGCGAAAGAATATCTTTTCGCACGATTGCGCCTGAAGGAAATATCGTGTCGGCGACCGTTCCAAGGAGTTCATAGGCTTCGCTCGGAACCAAAAGCGGACTATTTGTTCTTCCCACAATTTCTCGAGGTTTTTTTTCATCAAGAAGTACTGCTTCAATACCAAAGATTCGATCTAATTTTTCTGGAGAAGAAAGATAGTTTTGAATATGAGCATAAATAAGCAGCCACCCTCCATGAGTAGTTTTTATCGGTGTTGCGCCAACCTCAACTTGGTCTTGTGGTGATCTTTTCAGCTCAATTGTGTGAGTATCAAGTTCGGCGTACCACTTATTCCAAAAGTCCGCATCCCACAGTTGCTCTATGTTCTCCATTTGTGCGATAGCAATTTTTGCCGGTGGCATATCCGTGTTCACGGAAAGAATGACCGTGATTTTCCCATCAATACGTTCGGGGAAAAGTGTCATAGCCTTTGCATTAAATGGTGTGACCAAGTGACGCTGGTCTACTTTTTTAAGATCTTTTGAGACCGCCACAGCAACTTTAATTCCCGTTGCATCAAAGGGGTAAGTAGAAAGAGCTGTATAAAAAATATAGTACTGCCCCTCAAAGAATGTTATGCGCGGATCTTCACAGCCATATTTTTCCCAGGGCTCCTGGGGAACAATAAATGGTTCGCGGTCTGTAAAGTGTTCGGCATCTGAGCTCCTTGCAATACCGATGACAGAAATTTGTTCAGGCTTGTGCAATCTGTCCACTGCAGATATCGCTCTATACACACCAAAAAAGGTCCGGCCTTTTTTGACGACACTCATATTAAACGTGGCGGCAGCCTCCCAATAATGATTTCTATCCGGTACAAATATGGGGTTATGCTCTGATCTGTCTACAACATACATATATTTATCTATTTCTTTTTAATTTTTCCTTTTTTTAACTTTGGTTGTTCTGTAGCAACAAGCTCACCTAAAAATGCATCAAAGTCTGCACTTGCGACACAAGATACTTTGTCTGCACCGCCGTAATAAACAAAAAGTGTTCCATCTTTGACCACCGCACCGCACGCATAAATTACTCCCCTCTTGTACCCTTCATTTTCGTACCATTCGTCGGGTTCAAGCACGGGACCCTTTGAACGATAGAGAATTTTTGATGGGTTTTCTATGTCTGTGATCATTGCGAAAAGCTTATAGCGGTTTGGATCATGTCGCTCCATAGCATGGTACAAAATAAGCCATCCATATTTTGTTTTTATCGGCGCAGGACCAACTCCACGAATTTGTTTATCACGCGCTTCCCATAGTGGACTTCCTTGGTGAACACTATAGATGAATGTGTCACCATCCAAATGATCCATACTATCAAAGTAATCTATCATTATTTCCGGAGAAATACTGTGAAGAATTGCGTACTTTCCATTAATTTTTTCAGGAAAAAGAACCCAGTTTTTGTGAATTTGCCCTGGTGGCGAGATAATAATTGGTGGTTCCCACTCAAAATTCTTGTTAAGGAAGTCGTCTAAGGCAATAGAAGAAAATGCAACGCGAACAGATCCCCATCCGTCAAAAGCGGTATAAAATAGGTAAATACGATCCTCAAGGAGAATCAGTCTCGGGTCCTCTGAACCACCACCCCATCCTCCGCCAGAGCTATAGGCAATGTTGCGCTTTCTTTTGTTTGGTCGGTAATAATGCGAATACATCGGAATAGGATGCTGCTCAGTGATTGAAACACCATCATCGCTTATCGCATATCCCAAGACTGAGTTATCGTCATCACCGACAGCGCGGTACACAATATGAATTTTCCCATCATGACATATCGCTGTTGGGTTAAAAGTTGCCTTTGACTCCCAGGCATTTGACGGTGAAGGGTTAATAATAGGGTTATTAAAATGTCTTTGAAGATTGGTGCCTCCCTGGTTTGTGCCCGCGCCCACAGGCTTTTTCCCTGTGGCTTTCTTTTTCAAAATTCTCGGCTTCAATGAGCGCTTCGTTGCAACCTTTTTGTGAACTATTTTTTTGGCAACAGTCCTCTTCTTGGATTTAGATGCAGGAACAACCTTCGATTTTATTTTTCGAATTTTATCTAGCACTTTCTTCGCAAACGTTTTTTTAGGTGCGGCCATAATTATCTTCCAAGCGGATTATGTCATTTTCATCAAACTGACCATGAGTAATCTCAAGAACCTGCACGACGTCATCCACTGCTCCAAGACGGTGCGCTTCTGTTTTTTTAATTTCAAATTCATCACCTGGATTCGCACGGGTTACAGTATCACCAATTGTTACCACTGGATGCCCAGAAAGGACTCTCCAAAATTCTGTCCTTAATTTATGTGTTTGCAGACTCAATGTGCCTCCAGGATTAACCGTAATTATTTTAACGGTTGTTTGTTCATCGTGAGTAAATTGCTCAAATTTACCCCAAGGTTTTTCTACTATAAGAGTTTCCATTTTAAATAAAGTGATATATGAACAAAATTATTCCTCTGCAAGCAATTTCCCAATCAACGCCTCAGTTTCGCTTGGTCCAGAAACGGGCACGCAAGTTACACCAGAGCGTCGTGCAGCATAATCATTGCCTCCTGGCTCGAGTTTATCTCCCACAAACATAATATCATCTTTTTCTATGTTCAAATAGGACATAATCTTTTCTATTGCGTATGCTTTATCAATCCCCTCCCTCGTGACGTCAATTGACGTCGTTCCCCCGATACTCACCGAAAAGCCCGGCAACATCGGTAAAAGAATTTTTCTTATTGTATTTCTCTTTTCCTGGTTCGGATCCCAAGTGGCTTTCACTGAAATAGGTGCATCTTGTCCGCAGGCGGAAAAAGTGATTTGCGTTCCCCTATCTTCCATTACTAAGCCGTACAGGTTCACAGGTAGAACAACGCCACTTTTGGCTAGTGCCTCGTCCCACGCCTTTTCAATTAGTATTTTGTCCTCAAGAGTAAGAAACTCCTGATAAACGGGGTGCCAGGCATTTTCCTTGTACACGTGCAACGCGCTACCATTTGTTGGAAACAAAAAAAGGTGCTCCAGCAATTTAGATTCTGTACAAACAAGGTTACCAAGTAGCTGCTTCTGAAACTGCACAAATGATCCGCCCGAAACTACCGCTACATTATGGTGAGACAGAAGCTTACACAAAAGCTCTGACATTGATGCCGTAATCGGTGACTTACTTTCCGCAAGCGTTCCATCAAGATCAAAAGCAATAGTACTAAATTTCCTTGTAGTATCGGTCATCGTGTTCTGGATATTTTGAAACTTTTAATCTTACGCCCATTTTATAACCTATAGATACAATGCGCAATACCTAAAAGTGCATAACCTAGAAGAACAACCGTAATATGCTATATTCTAGTTACATGGAAAAGCAAAACAACCATTTTGATGTGATTGTCATCGGCGGTGGAGCTTCTGGGTTGATGGCTGCCGGAGTGGCCACCACACAGGGCTCTAGAGTTTTGCTCTTAGAAAAGAACGCGCAACTCGGTGAGAAGCTTAAAATAACTGGCGGCGGAAGATGCAACATTACGAATGCAGAATATGACACGCGTGCGCTACTAAAGCACTATGGCGAGGGAGAGCAATTTTTGTATTCTGCTTTTGCGCAATTTGGTGTCAAGGATACATTTACGTTTTTTGAGTCCCATGGCCTTCCCTTGGTTGTCCAGGAACGCAAACGTGCGTTTCCGCAGACCGAACGAGCGCTTGATGTTTTTTCTACTCTTGAAAAAATACTTACGATTAACAATGTTCTGGTAAAAACAGGCGTTAAGGTTACAAACATTGAAGCAAAAGATGGCATGATTGTTGGGGTAACAACAAAAGGAGCAACATATACTGCAAAAAACTATATTCTTTCAACAGGCGGACAGTCACACCCAGAAACGGGTTCAACGGGCGATGGTCTAAAATGGCTTGAACGGCTCGGGCACAAAGTCATACCACCTAAGCCGTCCATCGTTCCTCTGGCGGTAAAAGAAGCATGGGTTAAGTCTCTCTCGGGTATCAGCCTCTCCTTTATGCGAATCACCTTTTATGTTGACAAGCAAAAGAAATTTAAGAAACTTGGAAAAGTGCTTTTTACTCACTTTGGCCTATCGGGGCCACTTATTTTGAATAGTGCGAGAAAGGTTGATGACCTGCTCCATGAGGGTGTTGTGACCGCAACTATTGACGCGTACCCAGACACGGATCAAGGCGCTCTTGAAGAGAAAATCCTAAAGGTATTTGATGCAAATAAAAATAAAATGCTCAAAAATATTTTTGAGCAAATTGTGCCTGATGGCATGAAAGATGCAATACTAAACCACTTATTATCTATTGACCCAGACAAAAAAGTGCACAGCATTACAAAAGAAGAGCGAAAGCAAATTGCTACAATACTAAAAGCGCTTCCGCTAACAATTACGGGGCTTATGGGGTATGACCGAGCGGTAGTTGCCGACGGTGGCGTATCTCTAACAGAGATAGACACACGGACAATGCAGTCAAAGTTATTTTCAAACCTATATATTACAGGTGATCTGTTACACCTGGATAGACAGTCGGGCGGATATTCGCTCCAGCTCTGTTGGACGACAGGTTTTGTTGCAGGCACCCATGCAAGCAAAAAATCCTAAAATTATGCAACTCCGTTCTTGTTCGGAACCTTCTCTTTTGTGCGTCCTTCATTTTTACAAGCAAGATCGTCCAACTTTTTTTCAATAGATTCAAGACGGGTAACGATATCGTCAATGGATGTTTTTTCCTCCTTAAGTTCTACTTCAGTTTTTTCAGCTAACTTTTTTTGATGCTTAACGCCAGAAAGAATAATTGAATCTCCGATAAAAAATGAGACGAGAAGGCCCGTTAGGAGGAGAATGACCGTCCCAAGGAGAACGGATGAAAAACCAAATAAATAGGGTACGACTACAGCCATTTCCCAGACACCTTTCCAAAATAACACAATGCCTACTCCCCCAATAATAGCGTATACAATAGGCCAACGACTAAGTCGTGCACGTATTTTGTCCTCAAGTCGGTCAAAAAATTTTACAATCATTTTATTATTTTAATATGAGCAAAGGTATGTGTAAAAACGATATTTGCAATTTTGTATTCTATGAAAGTTTTACGTTGAGTAGAACGACTCCAAGGATAGCAAAAAGTGCCCCAATCGTTTGAATAACCGTTAGCGATTCACCAAAAATCGTAACCCCCGCAACAAGTACGATTATACCATAAAGAACAATCTGCATGAGTCCAATGTAAATTAGGTTCTCACCACCAATAAAAAGGTAGGTAAAAAATACTATTTGAAATAGATACAATGCTATGGCACCAATCATCCAAGGGCTCATAAGCGCCTTGCTCATGCTGCCCAGCGACTGGGTTTGTTTCAAAAATACATCAGCAATTGCAACCGCAGAAACCGCCAATAATAACAATAATGTGTGGGTGAATGACATACGTTTATTTAGTATAACCCAAAAATCCTTAACTAGAAATTATTGTTTTCTAAAATTACGCGCACATTTTTTTCAATTACCGAAGGGTCACTATATATCTGGTCTTCTTCTGAAATCGTCGCAAGGGGTGCTGGAATAATACGCTTATCATTGGCGTTCTCCAACGATAGCTCAACTTTCTGCTCAAGAGAATACTTAAGCAAGACATGGGCCGGTATCGGCGCATTGTTGTGTAAAATAAAATCTACTTTTTTCCCTAAATGTTTTTCTATCTTCTCAATAAAATCAGTAGCAGTGTAGTTGTCTGTCTCCCCCTTTTTGGTCATTATATTTAATATCAAAATAATTTTTGCATGAGCATTTTGTATTGCCTGCTTCATTCCATTCGGCAAAAGAACAGGAATGATGCTTGAGTAAAGATCACCTGGGCAAATAACAATATAATCAGCTTCAGTAACAGCATCAAGCGCCAGCGGTGAAGCATGCACTTCCGGCTTAAGATAAATTTCTGAGATAGAATGCACGCCGGGGTTCCATAGTGGATTCTTTGCGATTGTATCAATGTTGGTTTCTCCAGAAATAGTATTACCAATACTTAAAAGTGCGCAAAGCTCTGCCTTTTCATGTGTTACCGGAAGGACGCGATGCCTTCCTAACCCACAAATTTGCCACATTGAACTGAGGGCATCCTCGTGGGAGCTTGTCTTCTCAAAAGCGTGGAATAGAAGATTTTTAACAGAATGGCTATGAAGGGGGCCACTTTCATACCGATAGGAAAGCGCACCTGCGAGGGCTTCGTCGTTACAAAGTGCAATAATGCACTTTGTAAGGTCGCCCGTATAGCCACTGCCATCATATTCCCTCCGTAGGACGCCCGTAGAGCCCCCAGAATCAGTACTTGGGCAAATTCCGGTGATCTGGATGTCCTTTATCTTGTTGAGGGCCTGAAGCACATAGGAATGCCCTCCTCCACCGCCTATTGTGACCACTTTCTTCATGTTGAGATAGTATAGCGCAAAAATAAATACTTGGAATAATGAGGGTCAAGAATGAATATATTTGATTAAAAGCTCGTTTTCTGATTAAGTTAGCAGAGACAAAATAAAGGAGTTCTTATATGGGTTTACCCTTGGATTTAGTACTAGTCCGCCACGGGCAGTCAGAAGGCAATGCAGCAATGCAACTTTCCAGAGCTGGTAATGACGATGCGATTTTAGAAGTTTACAAAAATCGCCATTCGGCAAGTTTGCATTTAACCGAAAAAGGGAGGAGCCAGGCTCTTCAGGCAGGGAAATTTATTCTGAACGAATTTTTCAAGGAGAGTATCGGGTTTGATCGTTACTACACTTCGGAGTATCTCCGTGCAATTGAAACAGCCGGGCTCCTGCACCTTCCTGGTGCAAAGTGGTATTGCGACTTCTATTTGGCCGAGCGCGATTGGGGTCAACTTGAAGCTTGTTCTGAAACCGAACGAAAAGAAAAATTTGGTCAAGAACTGCAGCAGCAGATAGACGAGCCTTTCTTCTGGCGTCCCCCGAGCGGTGAATCATTTGCTGAGCTTTGCCTTCGCGTTGATCGGGTGCTTGATACGCTCCACCGAGAGTGTGATGGAGGGCGAGTACTGATTATTTGTCACGGCGAAATCATACGGGCATTCCAAACGAGGATTGAACGCCTGTCGCAGATGCGATTCAAGGAGTTATTCAAGTCAAATAATGATTTTGATCACATCTACAATGGACAAATCGTGCATTACACAAGAAGGGACCCCGGAAGCGACACAATCTGCCCCTCCATGGGTTGGGTGCGATGGATTCGTCCAACAGAATCCCCTGCGACAACTTCTGGATGGCGAGTGATTAGCCGTCCACAATATTCAAACGCCGAGCTTTTGAATATTGTCAGATAAATAACTACATTCAAAACAAAAGCTCCGATGCCTGTAGGCATCGGAGCTTTATTTCAAAAAATTATCTGATACCACTATCAAATTTAAGATTCAAGCTTACCAAGTGATGAGGGGTGACCGTAAAAGTAACGGGTGTAAGCCGTGGATAAAAGTTTGAGGACTGTGCACGAATCGTATATGTGCCCGGGGTTAACTCCCGAGAAAAATAGCCATCTGCACCAGTTTGAATAAGGATACCGCCATTCTTCCCTATTATTGTGCTCGCCAAAACAAGTGTCGTTTGGTATGGCTTATCGGCGCATGATCCATCGTCAGGGAATCGAACAACTGCGCATGTTGGCCCAATTGTTGCAATGAGTTCCACGCCAGTATCTACCCTACCTGCCCTTGCCACAGGAGTAACAGATGGTGCAGACGTCGTTGCTGCGGGATGATCGGTTGTAATTGTGAGAGACAAGGTATCACTTGTGTCTGCTTTCAAGATTGCGTCAACAAGTTTTGGCACCCACGAATCGCGTGTAGCGATAAGACCAATGCCGATGATAATTGCTACAAGAAGAATGATTCGTATTTTGCGAATCATTGGGCTTGCGTTGTCCTCCATATTTTTCCATTTAAAATTCATATAGCATTAGTATACTACAAAAATTTATCTAGAGAACAATAACCTTTGGAAAGATGTACGTTCCTCCAATATACAAAAGCGTCAAGATAAGAGCCCAGAGAAGTACCGCGTATACAACGTGGCGCGGATGATGACGACGAATTTCTATAAATGTATCAAGTGCCAATGCAAGAATAATCAATACTCCAAAAATTACGTACGCATAGGCAAGCGATGTTTGAGGAGATGCGAGCAGGCGGTACAGGAATGAATCTGGTGACAACTTTTCAGCTGTTGATGTTGCCATGTCCAGAGTGCCCGTTGCAACATTGGTATTTTTTACTGCAATAAACATATTGTTTACAACAACGGTTTGTAGCGAAGCACCGGCAACTTCCGTTGCTCCCGTTGTTGTAGCAAGTGGTTTATTTTGTGTACTTTGCAAAGGTTCTGTTTCTTTCGTAATAACCGATTGGTTCTTCTGTGGAATAAATGCAGGCGCTGGTCTGCCAAAAAGTTGAACAACGAAGGTCGTAGGTTCGCCCTCATACATTCCTTGTGAGGTTGCAATACCAATTTCCGTAAAATTATTGCTTAGGATATTTGCACGGTGTTCTGGTGAATTCATCCAAGCTTCGCCGACATTTACTGAGTCAGAAAAATTTACTGCAAGATTTTCACCTGCATAACTAAACGTATAGCCAACATTTTGAAACCAGTGCCATGGCGTAACACCATCGGGACTGATGTGCGCAAAATATGATTTTGCCGCCATGTCGTCTGCTTTTTCTTGTGCAGCCTTTACCAAGAGAGGGCTAACGACGAGCGTGGTCTTTCCATAGGTCACACGATCTTGGTTAGTAATATCAACGAGTGTTCTTGGTATAACAGAAGCAATGAGACTGTTGCCATTTAACACTGCCGAATACTGAAGAACTGAAAGTAAAAAAACTACAACAATGCCCGTTGAGACAAAGAGGATGCTCCTTGTTGCAAAGAAACCCGGCTTGTAGTCGTTCTCTTCATGAGGAATGAAATGTCGCTTGAGCTTTTTAAGCAAAGTATTCATTAGCGAATCTAATTGTAACACAAAACAAAACACCCTGCAAGTATGCAGGGTGTTTTGTTTTGTGTTATCTGGCGTTTACAACCATCAAACCTTATTTATCAAGTTCTGCACGTGTCTTTGGTCCCATCGTGCCGGTAGTCTCAATTTGGTGTTGCTCCTGGAATCTCTTTAGGGCGTCCTCTGTAAGAGGCCCAAAATAGCCCGTTGAAGTAGCATTGAGGAACCCTGCATTGATAAGTCGCAACTGAAGCTGTCGTACGTCCTCACCGCGAGAACCAATCCCCAGTGAGCGAGTAAATGCTGAAACTGCTGCTCCAAACGCACTGCCCGTACCTGACGCATTTACGGGGCAAAGTGCTCCAGTATTTGCATTGTACTTGTTGCCATTTGAGCAACCTGCTCCTGTAGCATCTTCTGTTGAGGTGGCTGTTGAATCAGGTGTTGATGTTGCCTCTGTTGAAGTAGCTTCTGTAGAGGTAGCATCTCCGCCAATCAATGCGTTCTCTGCTTCCAATTCTATTTCATTAAGTTTCTGACGTGTCTGTGGACCAACCAAACCTACCTGACTGATGCCGTATTTCGCTTGAAACAACTTTACCGCCTGAGAAGTGAGTGATCCAAAATATCCAGTTATCGGACCCGAGTAGACCCCCTCTGCAGTAAGTCTGTTTTGTAGTTCAGTAACATCATCTCCTCGTTCGCCAATAGAGAGCCCGCGAGTGAAGTTGAATGCTGCTGCACCGAGGACACGACCAGGTCTCTGAAGTGGTGGAGGAACAATCAATGGAGCTACGGTTGAAGCGGGTGTATCAAGGTAAACAACATGTCCATCTGCATACACGGTCTGGAGACGAGGCGCAGGAACGTAGATTGATCCGCCACCGTTACCATTTGAACTTGCTGACGATCCGCCCCCTCCTCCGCCGCCACCATTGCTTACAGGAACTGGCGTTGGAACGATTGCAGCATTATACGTAGCGATAGCTGCGTTCAATGTTGTTGCCTGTGCATCAACAACTGACTGAGGATCAGCACTTGTTGCTGTTGCAGCGGCAAGTGCAGTTTTAAGTATTGCGAGAGAACCAATAACGTGCTGATTTGGCGTTGTTGACTCAGATGCATTGATTGTGATCAAAGCCTGAG
>JAKANJ010000057.1 GCA_021823825.1 bacterium
AATACGTTCATGAAGACGATATTACGGACATGGTCGCGTTGTTTGCGCTTGAGGATGTGCCTTGCGCGTACGAAGTCTTTAACGCTGCACCTCCTGGACCTGCGGTCTTGGGTCCTGATATGGCAAAGGCAGTAGGGAAGCGAATGTTCCAGGTTCCCCCAACGCTTGTGCGCATTGCGTTTTTTGTTATGTGGCACCTTACGCGTGGGCGCATCCCTACTTCGCGGGGGAGCTGGAAGGGATATTCATATCCAATCGGAGTGGATGGCTCAAAAGTTACCAAGCTTTATGGTTTTACCTACAAATATGAATCCACGGATGCCTTTGTTAAAAATTCTGGTCGCTATGAATCAGATGCCGCTATCGCGCATAAAAAATAACATATGAACCAAGCACTATTTTCATTTTTTTATAGTTTTGCGCATCAAAGCTCAGCCCTTGATGCTACCATTGTGTTTGTCGCAAAAGATTTGGTCTGGGTTATCCTTGTGGTTCTCTTTTTCTACCTTTTGAGAGACAAAGAATGGCACCAATCGTTTCGTACTATCGTGCTCGTCTTTGGATCTGCGGGGGTTGCCGTTGGTTCTGCAATTTTGTTTAAGGATCTTTTCCACACCGTGCGACCGTTTATAGAATTCTCGTGGGTACAGCCACTAATCTCTGAATCGGGTTTTGCGTTTCCTTCGGGTCATACTACGCTTCTTGCCGCTCTTTCCGCTGCAAGCTGGTTTGAGTACAAAAAGGCATCAATAATTCTTGGTATCCTTGCTTTTATTGTGGGAATCTCCCGAATTATGGTTGGTGTTCATTGGCCGATTGATATTGCAGGGGGACTTGTTATTGGGTCAATAGTAAGTATCATTGCTTACCGCATCGGTGACCGCCTATTGCCAAACGTCAAAAAATCCCTATACTAAACCCATTATGTGGAAAACACGAGTTACGGCCTTGTTTCTATTGCTTGTCGGCGCAGGCATTGGTTATTTTATTTACGCTTCGGAGCCAAATCTTCACCCGGGGAGGACTGTCTATGGTCAATCAGTTGCTGAGAAGTTTCCATTTAAACTTGGACTTGATCTTTCGGGAGGTGTTCGCTTGATTTATCAAGCAGACGTGTCTTCGGTGAAAGCGGGTGATGTTCAAAACACAATGGCGTTGCTTCGCGATGTTATTGAGCGCCGCATAAACCTCTTTGGTGTTACAGAGCCAGTTGTCCAGGTTGAAGAAAAAGGGGGAGTGACGGGTCCTGCAGACGAACGACTCATTGTAGAAATTCCTGGAGTTTCTGATGTGCAGAAGGCCATTGCTATGATCGGAACAACTCCAAAGCTTGAGTTCATGACAGAGCGTCCAAAGGCTCAAATCGATGCATACAATGCTGCTGTCGCAAAAATGAATGCGGACAAGCAGGCAGGCAAGCCAATTACGCTGAATCAAACAATCATAGACGGTCCTTACCAGCCTACGGAGCTCAATGGTCGTTACCTAGACAACGCAACTTTGGAGTTCAGCCAGACAACGCATGCACCGATTGTTTCTATCACCTTTAACGCAGAAGGTGCAGCAATCTTTGCAAAAATGACACAGGAAAACATTGGCAAAACTATTGCTATTTTCCTTGATCGTCAAATCGGAAGCGATCCTATCTCAGCACCGGTTGTACAGGAGGCAATCACTGGAGGAAAGGCACAAATTACAGGTCAATTTACGGCCGCAGAGGCACGTACTCTTGTTGACCGCCTAAACTCAGGGGCACTTCCTGTAGACAAGCTCCAGCTTCTCTCAACAGAAACAATTAGTGCACCACTCGGTGCTCAGGCCCTCCACGCAGGCATTCTTGCTGCTATCTGGGGCCTCATTATTGTCGCAGCATTTCTTATCTTTTGGTACCGATTGCCAGGGCTTGTTGCAACGCTTGCACTCTCTATCTATGTTGTCTTGATGCTTGCGTTATTCAAATTCTTGGGCGTTACCTTGACCGCAGCAGCAATTGCAGGATTCGTCCTATCAATGGGTATGGCGGTTGATGCAAACATCCTCATCTTTGAGCGCACGAAGGAAGAACTCCGCAGGGGACACAATGTGCACGATGCGGTGCATGAAGGATTTACTCGTGCCTGGACTTCTATTCGTGACTCAAACATTTCAAGCATTATCACTGCAACCATTCTCTTTTGGTTTGGAGCAACATTGATAAAAGGTTTCGCGTTAACCTTCGGTATCGGAGTCCTTGTCTCAATGTTCTCTGCTATCACGGTCACGCGTATGTTCCTATTCTCGCTTCCAGTAAAAGGGCATAGTTCGTTTACGCGCGCGTTGTTTGGCAGCGGTTTCCTTAAACTTCACTAAAATACCATGTTTATCGTCAAATTTCGTAAAGTCTTTTTTATCCTTTCCTCGGTCGTAATCGCGCTGTCTTTCTATGCCTTCATCGTGAAAGGTTTTCACGCAGGCATCGATTTTGATGGTGGCTCAATCAGCGAAGTCTCCTATACACAACGGCCAGATGTTCCCACAATTAAAGCTTCGCTGGATAAGGCAGGGTTTATTGGTGCGAACATTCAATTGGCTGGCGATAGTGACATAACGGTAAAGACAGTAACCCTTACTGAGGCACAGCACCAGAACCTTCTCACTGCACTTAGCTTGAACGGGGCGTTGCAAATGCAGGAGAAGCAGTTTAGCTCAATCGGGCCAACAATCGGAAACGAGCTCCGTACAAAGTCTTGGTTTGCTATCGCGATGGTTATTTTGGGAATTATTCTCTTTATTGCTTATGCATTCCGCAAAGTTACAGGTCCAATCTCATCATGGAAATATGGACTGGTGACAATGCTCACGCTCTTCCACGATATCATCGTGCCAGCAGGCGTCTTTGTGTGGCTTGGGAAAGAAGTTGATTCGCTCTTTGTCGTTGCGCTTCTTTCAGTGATGGGCGTTTCAGTACATGATACTATTGTTGTTTTCGACAGAATCCGCGAGAATCTTCAACATCGAATTTCAAATGATTTTGCAACGACCGTAGGGAAATCACTTGAGGAGACCTTTACCCGTTCTGTGAACACATCACTTACCGTGATGCTTGTTCTTGCGGCACTATTCTTCTTTGGTCCAGCATCAACAAAGGACTTCTCTCTTGTCCTCTGGATCGGAGTCTTTGTAGGAACATATTCATCAATCTTTATCGCAAGCCCGCTTCTCGTCGAAATTGAAAAACACCAAAAATAGGCTACAGCTTTCTGCTTACAAAATTGCGCATATCCACGTGGTGGGTATGCGCAATTTTGTTTTCTGCACTTGTGGATAACGCTAAAAAGGCCTCATGAAAAGCCCAATTTGCCCTTATATTTATTGGGTTAAAATAGCGCTTGACATATTTTTTGCTAGAGCATATACTGCTTCAGCGCTTGGAAATAGGCGCTTTTGTTTATCTCACTGCCAAAAAGGCAGGGGGCAGACATAACGAACTTTGAAAATTACATATGTGTACATCTAAAAATTGGAATGCAAGTTCCTAGAAAGCAAAATGTGAACAGGGGCGGGATAGCACTCGCCCCGAAACGAAACGAAGAGAGTATTTTTTCTTTTGTTCCGTTCTTGAGAGTTAATTAAACACTCTTTTTTAGAGAGTTTGATCCTAGCTCAGGATGAACGCTGGCGGCGTGGATAAGGCATGCAAGTAGAACGCCCCGCAAGGGGAGTTGCGAACGAGGTAGTAACACGTAGGTACAAACCCCCGAGTCAGGAATAACCCACCGAAAGGTGGGCTAATACTTGATGGTCCGCGCATTCTTTTTGTTTCTTGAAACCTTCGAGAATCAAAAAGAGTGTGCGGTAAAGATTTATCGCTTGGGGATTGGCCTGCGGAGTATCAGCTAGTTGGTAAGGTAATGGCTTACCAAGGCTATGACGCTTAGGGGAGGTGAGAGCCTGACCCCCACCGATGGTACTGAGACACGGACCATACACCTACGGGTGGCTGCAGTCGAGAATCTTCCGCAATGGACGCAAGT
>JAKANJ010000058.1 GCA_021823825.1 bacterium
TTTTGCGGCATTCCTATCTGCCTCAGAGACTGTTTTTGCCTCCTCTGGCTTCTTGTCTGCCCCGGTAAGTTCTTTTATAAGGGCCTTTCCCTCGTCCTTCCAATCACCTCTAGTTCCATCTTTCTTTTTAAATCTTTTACCTGGACCGGCAACAATTATTTGAACCCAAATTTGTTCATCTTTACCCGCAGAACCGAGATATTCAATTATAGAAGTAAGTGGGTCTATTTTGTTTTCTTCTTTTAAAAGAGTTGAATCAAGCCCATAGTCAACATACGTTTTTATAGGATATGGATCAGCCTTCGTCAATTGGTATTCAGCGCCAGCCATCGCCCATTCGCCTCCTTTGCCTTTATAGTCAACATAAAGAGCATAATCCGGAACTTCATAGATCTCAATATCGGGGTATTGTCCATAGAGTTGGGTCTCTACAAGATTTTTCAAACCTGACGTTGTACGTATAAAAAATTTGATATGCCCTTCCAGGGAGACCATTTCCAAAGATGACCATTCTTTTACTTTTCCTTTCCAATATTTATCATACCAGTTGCCAGGGTCACCAGTAACAAGCGACTGCAAAACAATCTCCATAGCGAGAGGCGTCTTAAGAATTTCTTTGGGAACCTTTATCTCAAGCATAACCCATTTAAGATTTGCCAAAAACTGAGTTTGGACGTATTTTACCCACTCATGCCAAAGTAAGTAACCAAAAAAGATCGGTCCCCAATAAGGAAACCATGCAAAAAACAACGAAAGATACGAAGCGGTTTGGTTGTAGAGGCCGGCAAAGTCAGGTACTACTGATGCATTCATACTTATTCATAATACATTAAAAGTCACGAACGAGAAAGGGGCACACGGGCTTTTGCCTGTGTGCCCCTTTCTAACGACATTACGCTAGCGCGTACTTCCCTTCTTTTGTCTTTTTAAACAACTTTGTATCCTGCAAATTTACAAAGACAGTGTTTTCCTTCACATAGCGCTCTTTGAGCACCCTATCAATAATTTCCTTTTTTGAAAGTGGGCCCTCTTTTTTGAGAACTTTCATAATGACGTCTTTTACAACACCTTTTTCGTACCCCCAAGATGAAAGCGCATAGAGCCCTCGTCCGACAAGCACAAAGCGGTTATCCTTTATAAGCTCATTGTGGCAAGTTGCGATATGGGCTTTCTTATGGAAAATATCGGCAATTGCTTCTGCTACCTCAGAAAAGTGCATTGGAGATCCTTGCTTGCGCAGGATAAGATAAGCATAGTCGCGCATACCACGTGCATTTACGTTTGGAGACTTTGCCATACCCCACTCGCCAAGTGGATTTTTTGCTATCGTTTTTGAGAGCGACAACCAACGTTTTGTAATTTCTTCATTTTTGTATTGCTCAGATACATCCTTGAGGTGCGTGAGAAACGAAGCAATCATTTCACTTTCAGGAATTAAATCTTCTTGAGAAAGAGATGCGTACAAATCTTTGATCGCTTGGTGGACTTTCATTGAGACCTTGTCATCAACAATCCAACGATGTTTAAAATGCTCATCTTCCTTTTCGCGTTTAAATTCATCACCAAGTACGAGAAGAAAATAGAGATGATTTTGAGTGCTCTCATCTTTTGCAAGATGCATTAAAAAATCTTCTTCGCACACAACTCCACCCATAGAGACGACAAGTTTCTGAAGTTCATCAAAGATAGCAGATTCCTTCTTAAATGCGTCAGATTTTTTAATAACAGAAAGCGCAAAATTTTCAATCTGGCGAACACGCTCACGAGTAATCCCGTAGGTGCTGCCGATGGCATCAAGGGTCATCCGCGTTGTTTCATCCCCCAGTCCATAACGTTTGATCATGACATCAAGCGCGCGCGCTGAAAGAGGTGCGAGGAGTCGCTTGGTAACTTGTTTTGGCTTAAACGTAATGGCGGGCATATAAATATATTATTAATTGCTTTTCTTCTGATGAGAGACCCTTGTAATATCCTTAATTTCTATCACTATTTATACATAAGGTCAAGGCTCTTCGGCTTTTATATATTTAGAGTATACCCCTTATCCAACAAAATGTCAAATGGTTTAGGGGGGCCAGAATAGTTATTCGCTCGTGACAATATTCATTAGCTTTCCTTGGACCAAGATTACCTTTTTTATGGCTTTTCCAGTAAGCCATTTCGCAATGAGGGGCCGTGCAAGAGCTTTTGATTTTAGAGTCTCCTCTTCTTCTCCTTTTGTTGTGATAATGGTGTCACGAAGTTTTCCATTAACCTGAATTGCAATGGTAATACAACTTTCAGCAACTTTCTTTTCATCAAAAACTGGCCATGAGGAAAGATGGATTGATTCGTTCTTGCCTAAATGATGCCATAACTCCTCTGTAATGTGGGGAGCAAACGGCGAAAGAAGTTTCAAAAAAATCTCAAATTGCCCTGACGTGATGGTAGAAGCTTTTTCCAAATCATTAACAAGAATCATCATGGAAGATATTGCTGTATTAAATCGAAATGCCTCAATATCTTCACTTACTTTTTGAATTGTCTTTTGAATCATGGACTCCACGTCACCATCTTCTTTTACCTCGGAACTCAGCATGGTAGTAACTTTTTTCTCAAGTTTCCATACTCTTTCAAGAAATCTTCTCGGTCCAATGATACTTTCTGTGCTCCAGGCAACAGATTGGCTAAAGGGGCCCATGAACATTTCGTAGAGCCTAAGTGTATCTGCCCCATATGTTGTAACCACGTCATCAGGGTTGATTACATTCCCCCACCGTTTGCTCATCTTGCGGCCATCTTCAGCCATGATTAATCCAACATTTTGTAAACGTTCAAACGGCTCTTCATAATTGACTACGCCAATATCAAAGAGAAATTTATGCCAAAAGCGCGCATAAATAAGATGGCGCGTCGCATGTTCTGCGCCACCGACATACATATCTACGGGCGACCAATATGCTTCCTTTTTTTTATCAACTAATGCGTCCGAGTTTGCGGGATCAATGTAACGTAAATAATACCAAGAGGATCCAGCCCACTGGGGCATTGTGTTGGTCTCACGCTTTGCTGGTCCACCGCACTTAGGACACGAGACATTGACCCACTCGGGGATATCTGCCAGCGGTGACTCCCCCGTTCCCGTGGGAGCATATGAATCAACCTGTGGTAAAACTACAGGCAAATCCTTTTCTGGAACAGGAACAACCCCACACTTTGAACAATGGATAACAGGGATAGGCTCTCCCCAATAACGTTGGCGAGAAAATACCCAATCTTTGAGCTTGTACCTGGTAACTAGTTTCCCAGAGACAAACGCAGTAATTCTATCTTTCGCAATAGCGCTCGCCATACCAGTAAATTCACCCGAGTTAATTAGTTCACCCGATCCGAAGTAAGGAACCTCGCCATCTATTATTTTTTTAATATATTCTTCCCTAACTTTTTCATAACTTTTATTATCAATCTCACTTTGGGGTACTTGAATACTGAGCGCCTGATGTTCTGGTGTTGGAATAACGACGCATCGAATATTTATTTTAAATTTCTTTGCAAAATCAAAATCTCGCTCATCGTGTGCGGGCACCGCCATGATTGCACCAGTGCCAACATCGCCGAGAACATAGTTGACTACCCAAACAGGAATTTTTTCATTATTTGCAGGATTTATTGCATACACGCCCGAAAAAATGCCCGTTTTTTCTTTCTCTTCAAAAGAACGATTTGAATTTTCTGCAGTCGTTTTTTCTATATAATGCTTTACCTCACTACTCTCAAATACCTTCTGGTCAAAAAATTTCTGCGCGAGCTCCGCAGACACTGCAAGAAAGGTTGCACCAAATAATGTATCAGGCCGTGTGGTGAATACCGTGATTTTTTTATCGCTAGTGTCAATAGCAAAGTCGATTTCTGCACCCTCGCTTTTCCCTATCCAGTTTCTTTGCGATTCTTTGATAGACTTAGGCCAGTTGAGGCTTTCGAGCCCCCCAAGCAGGCGCTCCGC
>JAKANJ010000059.1 GCA_021823825.1 bacterium
CGACATTCCGTCGGGCGCTTGTTCTTTTTGGAGGTAGCTAATGAGCTACAAACCAGGTTTTCTTCGCGGTGCCATCATCGCGTTCGTGCTCTTCTTCGCCTGTGGGATGGCGAGCGCGCAGTCCTGGACGTCGCTGACGCAGGCTCAGCGTAATCAAGCTATTATTAATAGTGGACTTTCGTTGTTGGGGTCATCTGGGCTAAATTGTAAGGATTTTGCCCGAATAGCTGTGCAGAATGCCTCAATCACGGCTGGAGGGCCACAAAGAAATATCCCATCCACGCAACCAGACCCATACGACTTCATGTGGTACTCTGACCCGTATGCCATTGGTCAGTCAACAACGATGCAGTTGGCACCACTCGGGTGGATCATTCAGATGCGTTTACGTTCAACAAGTCAGCCATATTATGTTATCCCCCACACTGCGATTCTCTACTCAAGAGATGCAAACGGCTTCACGTTCCTGGATAGCAACTGGTTTAACGACAATACTGTCTGGCTGCATTGCATGACATATACCGAATTTGACAATAAATTGTGGGGACCAGGTCAGTTCTCTGGTTATTATATACAGTAGGAAAAACTCTTCCACATGTTGCCGAAGACCGCATAGTAAATTGTGAGGTCTTTTTTTGTGTTATACTCCTTTGAATGCAAAAGAGAAAAATTCTCATTACTTTTACTGTCGTCATTGTTATATTAGCTGTCGGTGGGGTTGTGTGGCGCCAGACGAAATTAGCAACAAAACTAAATTCTATCTTGTGGTCTCAGTATAAAGACAATCGTTTTGATTTTGCTTTGGATTACCCAGCTAGCTACATAGTGCCGCCCGAAATATCGACGAGTGAACCTAATTTAGATACCTTTTCTTTTGTAGGTAAAACATACCCCCCTGCCATGTCAATAGAGGTAAATGGGAAATATGCCGAGAAAGTGAATAGTCTGGACATCAATTCGTGGACGGCTATTGACGGCAGTAGAAATGTTGTAGGTACAACAACTATAGCAGGCAGAGAAGCTCTTATGGTTGCTTCAAAAAATAACCTAATCTTCACCTACCATGGGAGAGCGTATCAATTTTATATTTCAAACACGTTGCCCTTGCAGGATGCTGACCGCATACTAAAAAGTTTTCATTTTACGAACTAGGTTTATATTCAGTAGAGCTAGTTTTTTTAAATCTATCGTTCATGCAATTTGTCTTGCGGATAAAATAATGTAAATTTTTTCCATGGATGCGGAGATAGTTTATCTGTATTCTAATACGGCATATAAGTGCAACTTTAACTGACGGGAATGTTTATCACGGTTCTGATATATATAATTTCTCAATTGTGGGCATGAGCAGGCAAGATGCCGAGCGTATGGTGAGTAGCATTAAGTTTTTAGAATAGCTAGTATTTTGGATTACATTTCATAATTTTGCTTCTATATATTTAATGTCCACTTTTGCCTTTTAATCTGGCTTCTGGTAGACCATTGAACTAAATGGATACAAAACCACAAAACCAAAAGCTTATTACCGATCACCGTATAAAGCAATCTTGGAGCAATATCGAAAAGATATTCCAAGGCAATATTGACCCTATCCTTGAAGCGTGTGCAAAGGGGACGGTGGGGATGCAGAAGATGAGGGATAAGTTGCACGTTTGGTGTTTCTCTGCTACTATGCCTACCTGTAACGAGTAATGAAAGATAAGGCTATGAGTGTCTTTTATGCTTGATTAAATCCCTTAAAACCTAGCCAATATACACTTAATAATGACAACATCAGTACAAAATGAAAAATTGATTACCGACATGTTCGCTGCAGGGGCGCATTTCGGCTATTCACGCTCACGCCGCCATGCTTCAGTAAAGCCATTTATCTTTGGGGTAAAGAACGGCATGGAAATTCTCGACCTTGAGAAAACGAGCGTTGAGCTTGAAAAAGCAAAGGAGTTTATTAAAACACTCGCTAAGGGGGGAAAGCAGATTCTTTTTGTAGGGACTAAAAATGAGGCAAAGCAAGCCGTAGAAAACGGAGCTGTTTCTATCGATATGCCCTTTGTCACCGAACGCTGGGTTGGTGGTGTTCTTACGAACTTCCCAGAGATCAAAAAGCGTGTTGCGCGCCTTGAAGACTTCCGCAACAAGCGCGAGAAAGGCGAGCTTTTGATGTATACAAAAAAGGAACGCCTTCTTATTGATAAAGACATTGAACGGCTTGAGAGAAATTTTTCTGGACTTGTTTCAATGAAGGACCTTCCTGTTGCCGTTTTTATTGTTGATCCAAGAAAGGAGTCAATTGCAGTAAAGGAAGCTCAATATCTTGGCATTCCTGTGGTAGCGCTTGCTGGATCGGATTGCAATCTCAAAGAGCTTGATTTTGCAATTCCTGGAAACGATTCTTCCGTTACCAGCATCAACTTTTTTGTTTCTCAAATTACACAGGCGTTCAAGGATGGACGTGCAGCATAACTAATAATTGTCAGTAACCTAGCTTAGTCACTCGTATACATTACCCGTGACTCATACATAATCCATGATCACGACAGAACAAATTAAAGAATTGCGAGACCTCACGGGTGTATCCATAATGCAGTGCAAAAAAGCCCTGGAAGAATCAGGAGGGGACAAAGAAAAGGCACTCTTTGCTCTTCGTAAGAAAAGCAAAGAAATTGCAGAGAAAAAGGATGAGCGTACACTTGGTGCAAGCGTGGTGGACGCTTACATTCATAGCAACAAGAAAGTTGGAGCACTTATTGAGCTTTCTTGCGAAACTGACTTTGTTGCACGCAATGAAGAATTCTTGGGTTTGGCTCGAGAAATTGCAATGCATATTACTGCAATGAGTCCTGAATTTATCGATGAATCTCAGATCACCGAGGAGGCCCGCGCAAAGATCACTGAATTGTTCAAAAAGGAGGTTGAGGAGACTGGCAAGCCAGCAGACATCAAGGCAAAAATGATGGAAGGCAAGCTTGCAACATACTTTTCTGAGAAAACACTTCTTTTGCAACCGTTTGTCAAAAACCCCGATATGACCATTAAGGATCTTATCAACGGGTATGTGCAGAAGTTTGGTGAAAAAATAGCTGTTGCACGTTTCGTGAGATTCTCTGCGGCGAAGTAGAAAATATCATGTCCTTTATTATCACACTATTTTATCTTTCATTGATAACCATAGTGGCAATGGTGGGGCTAAAACTCATATCTCTACGGAGAGTAAAAGTTTCGGTGATAACAGGAACTGTTGAAAAGGAGCTCCATAGTCACTCATATGAAGTAGCACGTGAACTATGGCATACATTTCGCACTAAGTACTTAGCCAAAGCTCGCGTGTTTATTCTTGCACTATTTTATACTGTTGCGCAGAAGGTGCTGCGGTTTAATGCAAAACTTATACACAAAGTACAAGCCAAGCATGGAAAGTGGTATGACATGGTAAAAGGTAAGGGCACATTAAAAAAGAAAGGCTCAGTTTCGTTTTTTCTTCGAGATGTGGCAGAATACAAAAAAACAATGAAGTCAGATAGCTTGTAGGGCTTGTTCGGTTATCTTGCTTTAGTTGTTTTGGTAGGACGAAGAGAATGTGATATAAGTAAATGTAGTAAGTGGGAGTTGAAATAAATATGCCGCTTTAGCTCAGTTGGTAGAGCAACACTTTTGTAAAGTGAAGGTCCCCAGTTCGAATCTGGGAAGCGGCTCCAAATAAAAACTGCACGAAGGTGCAGTTTTTATTTTACCAATACCCAGATTCGAACGAATCTGGTAAGCGACCTAAGTTTCTTGAGCGCAGCGATTAGAAACTGGAAGTGCCATGGGGGCCGACCTAAGTTTCTTGAGCGCAGCGATTAGAAACTGGAAGTGCCATG
>JAKANJ010000004.1 GCA_021823825.1 bacterium
AGGTAAAAGATTTAAAAAGAAAGATGGAACTAGAGGTGATTGGAAGGACGAGGGAAAGGCCCTTATAAAAGAACTTACCGGGGCAGACAAGAAGCCAGAGGAGGCAAAAACAGTCTCTGAGGCAGACAGGAATGCCGCAAAAGCTATTGAGCGGAGTTTTGCAAAGTTTGGTCTTGATTGTGGCATTAGAGCTATTTATTTAGCAAAAAGTGACAAGTTTAATCCAAGCAACATGAAAGCACTTGGTGGCTTGTGGCGTGCATTTTCAACAAGTAACTTGAATGGTTTCAAGCCAAGTTTGACTACTTTTGGTTTTGACTATCCATGGCAAGATTATAATGACATGCGTATTGAGAAAAGACGCAAGAAAGTATTTAAGGCTTACAAATATCGTGCATGGTTTACTGCTCCCCGAAAACTTAAACCATTTGTTCTTAACACAGAAGAGCTTGCGACGATTTTCCATTTTCCGGGAGGCGTTGCACAAACTCCAACATTTGGTCGTATCCCTTCTCGCAAATCAGAGGCTCCAATCAACTTGCCAATTTAACATATCAGTGCAAATGCGTTTATAAAGACAATCGCCACTATAAATTTATACTATGGATGAGATTAAAAATGATATTGCTCAAGGTGAGGCCTTTGACCCCTTGCCTAACAGGAGTTTACGGGAAAATTTTTTCGCAAAAGCAAAAAATTTGCTCGGGATTGAAAGCAAACCTGCACAATTTATATTTGCTGGGCTTTTAGGACTTGTTGCTCTCGTTGCCACGTTGTCTTTCTTTCTGAGTCCGCCTGCTCTTTTTGCTCCTGGCACTACTATTGTAGTAGAAGACGGCTCATCGCTTGGGCAAGTCTCCTTGCTTCTCAAGCAGCAAAACCTTATCCGTTCGCGAGTGCTTTTTGAGTTTTGCGCAATTACTTTAGGGGGAGACAAAAGAGTTATTGCTGGAGAATATCTATTTAAAGACCCAGCAGGAAGTTGTGAAATCGCGTCTCGCATTGTCCATGGAATCTCTGGTGTGCCTGCCGTACGCGTTACTATTCCTGAGGGTACATCCAACAGAGAAATGGCCGTTATTCTCGGGAAGGCACTTCCTAAATTTGATACCGCTGCATTTTTGGCTTCCTCGCGTGAAGATGAAGGGTACTTGTTCCCGGATACTTATTTTTTTTCAAAGAATGCCACTGTTGCTGACGTTGAGGCTCTCATGAAAGAGAATTTTCAGAAAAAAATTAAACCATTAAGTGCCAGCATAGCAGCTTCTGGGCACACGCTGCACGATATTGTTATCATGGCATCTATCCTTGAAAAGGAGGTTGCAACTGACGAAGATAGAGCAATCGTATCGGGAATCTTGTGGAAGCGGATTGAACTCTCTATGCCACTGCAGGTCGATGCAACATTTGCATATCTCCTAGATAAAAAATCAAGCGAAATCACTCAGGCTGATCTCAACATTGCTTCTCCTTACAATACTTATCGCAACAAAGGTCTACCTGCCGGGCCAATCAGCAATCCTGGCCTTTCAGCACTGCGTGCTGCAATTACCCCCATGGTGACTCCTTATTTGTATTATCTATCTGACAAAAATGGAGTGACACACTATGCAACAACTTTTAATGAACACAAAGCAAACAAAGAAAAATATCTCTAGCAAGGGCAACGCAACGAGGAACGTAATCCCGCCAAAGCGTGTCTTTGTCGGCATGTCGGGTGGCGTAGACAGCTCGCTTGCTGCTGCACTTTTGAAAAAAGAGGGCTATGAAGTAACGGGCGTTTTTATAAAGGTTTGGCAACCAGATTTTTTGACATGCACCTGGCGTGCGGAACGACTTGATGCAATGCGTGTGGCGGCTCATTTAAATATTCCACTTCTCACGTGGGACTTTGAGCAGGAATATAAACGAGGTGTTGCGGACTATATGATTCAAGAATATAAGTCGGGGCGGACACCAAATCCTGATGTTATGTGCAACAAAGAGATTAAATTTGGAGCTTTTTTTAGGAGAGCAATGGAAGAAGGTGCAGACTTTGTTGCTACCGGGCACTACGCGCAGGTTGTTTACGACAGGAGAATAGGGGCTTATAAAATGCTTGCTGGAGTAGACAAGGGGAAGGATCAGTCGTATTTTTTGTGGACCATTGGGCAAGAGGAGCTTTCAAAAACATTATTCCCTGTTGGGAAGTATAAGAAGTCCCAAGTACGAAAATTTGCCAAAGACTTTAATTTACCAACTGCCGAAAAAAAAGATAGCCAAGGGATTTGTTTTATTGGTGATCTTGATATGAAGGATTTTCTTGCGCACTATATGACGGAAAAAATAGGTGAGGTCATAGACGAGCAGGGGAAAAAGATCGGCACGCATCGTGGTGCCTATTTTTATACACTTGGTGAACGCCATGGATTTACTATTACGAAAAAGGGTTCAACGGATTCAGCATATTATGTTATTGCAAAGGATATTCTGGCTAACACGATTACTGTTGCGCAAGCGAAAAGTACGGAACAACTTTTGTGCACTCGAACACTTGTTACCCTAAAGGACGCCAACTTTTGCTCTGGAAAGTTTCCTGTTAAAGAGAAAAAATATATGGCGCAGGTTCGTTACCACGGCGAGCAATTGGAGTGCAAGATTCTTGAATTACTCGACAAGAGCTTTTCTGTCGAGTTTTCAAAACCAGTCTTAGTCGCTTCGGGACAGTCAGTTGTTTTGTATGATGGCTCCGAATGCATCGGCGGAGGCATTGTTGAATAGAGAAATATTTGAAAGTCGCGCTTGCTTGTGAGATGATTAGGAAAATATGGATAAAAAGAATAAAAAAACAATATGGGTGGTCAAAACGTCTGGAGAGAGGGAGCGTTTCGCCTTATCTAAGCTACGCCGCTCACTTCTTCGGTCTGGGGCTGACAAGGAAACAACAGAAATGGTTATTTCACTCATCCTTCCTAGGGTTCATGATGGGATGAGGACATTGGATATCTATAAGCAGGCGTTTTCAATACTCAATAAAAAACAATATTTGGTTGCCATACGCTACTCTTTGCGCAAGGCGGTGTTAGAGCTTGGGCCAAGTGGATTCCCCTTTGAAAAATTTATAGCGGAAATTTTGAAGCGGCAGGGGTACCGTGCACGCACCGATGCGGTCATTTCAGGTTTTTGTGTTCGTCATGAAGTTGATATTTTGGCAGAAAAAGAAGGTCATCATATTTTTGTTGAAGCAAAGTTCCACAATCAGCAGGGGACAAAGAGCGATGTAAAAACTGCTCTTTATGTGCATGCCCGTTTTCTTGACTTGCAAAAAGGGCAAGAAATGAGAGAAAAGCATGAACCAAAATCACCACCGATGATTCATGAAGGTTGGCTGATTACTAACACAAAACTTACTCTAGACGCGATTCAATATGCGCAGTGCGCAGGACTTAAACTTATCGGGTGGGACTACCCGGAAAAAGGTAATCTGCAAGACCTTATCTTAGAGACGGGGGTTCATCCCATTACGTTTCTTACTACCATCAATGCTCGTGAAAAAATGGAATTGCTGCAAAAAGGAGTAGTTTTATGCAGTGATCTAAAAAACAACATTGTTCCACTTCGGGCAATAGGGCTTTCTAGCCAGAAAATCAATTTGGTTATTGCTGAGGCTTCTCGGGTCTGTCAGGAATTTAGAAATGCTTAGGTATGTGATATGCTGAATTTGCCATAAATACATTGAACTTGCGCATACTTACTAGACATCTGCTACTATGAACTCAAAAGAAATTAGAAATCGTTTTCTATCCTTTTTTGAAAGAAGGGGACACGTGATAATCCCCTCAGCGCCTTTGGTGCCCGAAAATGACCCATCGGTCCTTTTTAATACTGCGGGGATGCAACCACTTGTGCCATATCTTATGGGTACCCCACACCCACGTGGCGCACGACTTGCGAATGCTCAAAAATGCGTTCGTACGCAAGACATAGATGAAGTAGGCGACAACACTCACGATACTTTTTTTGAGATGCTCGGCAACTGGTCACTCGGTGACTACTTCAAAGAAGATGCAATTAAATGGAGTTATGAATTCCTGACTTCAAAAGATGAAGGTCTTGGACTAGACCCAACACGACTTTATATAACAGTTTTTGAAGGTAATGATGACGCCCCACGCGACACTGAAGCATTTGAAATATGGAAAAAATATGTACCGGAAAACCATATCTATTTTATGCCAGCAAAATCAAATTGGTGGAGTCCTGGCGATAATGGTCCTTGCGGTCCTGACACAGAGATGTTTTATGATGTTACTGAAAATGGACTGGGGGTTATGACTAAGGACGAGTATATGGCTGCTGACGACCGCCAGGATGTCGTTGAAATTTGGAACGATGTCTTTATGGAATATGAGAAAAAAGAGGGAAAAGTCATCGGGAAACTCGCTCAAAAAAATGTTGATACTGGTTCTGGCCTTGAGCGTATCGTAATGGCAATACAGGGAAAAAATAATATTTTTGATACAGACCTTTTTGTTCCAATTACAGAGAAGATTAAGGCTCTTTCTGGTGGTGAGATCAAGGATATTCGCGCGTCACGAATTGTTGCAGATCACGTCCGCACTGCAACGTTTATGATTGCAGACGGCGTTCGATCCTCAAATACTGATCAAGGGTATATCTTGCGCCGCCTACTTCGACGCGCAGTTCGCTACGCAGATGTTCTCGGGATTGCTCATGGGACACTCGCTGAAATCGTTTCTGTTGTTGCAGAAAAGTATCAGGGTGTCTATGACAATGTCGGTGCTCAGGCTCAAACTATCATTGATGAAATTCATAAGGAGGAAGATAAATTCAGAAAAACTCTTGAGAGGGGAATGAAGGAATTTATTAGAGTCAGCAGTGGTGGGGAGGTCTCCGCGGAAGACGCATTCCAACTTTTTTCTACTTATGGTTTTCCTCTTGAAATGACTGAGGAACTTGCCAAGGAGCAGAATGCTTCTGTGGATAAAGATGGTTTTAATGAAGCATTTAGAAAGCATCAAGAACTTTCTCGTGCGGGCGCTGAGCAGAAATTCAAAGGTGGACTTGCAGATACTAGTGAAATGTCTACAAAATACCACACAGCAACGCACATGCTCAACCAGGCGCTTCGTACTGTTCTTGGCGAGCACGTCTCGCAAAAAGGTTCAAATATTACAGCGGAACGATTACGTTTTGATTTTTCCCATAATGAAAAAATGACCGATGAAGAAAAGACAGCAGTCGAAAATATTATTAACCAGAAAATTGCTGAATCCTTGCCCGTTACATATGAAGACGTCACAATCGAGGAAGCACGCAAACGTGGGGCAATTGGTGTTTTTGGTGATAAATATGGCGAGACCGTTCGTATTTACAAGATAGGTGAGGGGAATAATCGTTTTAGCCTCGAAATTTGTGGAGGGCCTCATGTTCAAAATACATCAGAATTGGGCCATTTTAAGATTCTAAAGGAAGAGGCAGTGGCTCAAGGTATCAGGCGCATAAAGGCCGTACTTGAATAGGTCTTGTGATACACACTAAATAAGTTAGTAATAGAATTGTAATAGAACATGGCTCTTGGTATAATACATGAGTCATGTTCTCCTCTTTTTTTGCAAAAAATAAAAAAAATGAAAAACTCGTATTGCTCATTGACGTTGGGTCTGCAAGCGTAGGAGCTGCTCTTGTTGAAATAAACGGTTCCACGGCGCCACGTATTTACGCATCCTCAAGGGAGGATATTGCACTCCAGGAGAAGCTCGCCCCCGCACAACTTATGCGTGCCATGAACCAGGCGCTTGAGGGAGCGCTAAAGTCAGTTCAGTCTAGCACTAAGACAACGGGAATCCCGGCACATATCTTTTGCTCCTTGTCTTCTCCATGGTTTCTCTCCAAAAATAAGAACCTTGTTGTTGAGCGAAAAGAGTCATTTGAAGTTACCCCGGCTACTCTTGAAAAGTTCCTTGATGAAGAAATAAGCCGAATTCAAGATGAATTGAAAGATACCTTACCCCAGCAGGACGTGCGGATTATTGAAAAAAAGATTATTCGGACAAAATTAAACGGATATGAGATTAATAATCCTTATGGACAGAGGGCTTCACGCGTAGAACTAGCTCTTACGGTGGGGATCTCATCAAAACAGGCAACAGAGCGGATTGAACATACTATTAGCAATTTTTTCCATAGCAAAATTGTACATTTTGGTGCGTTTCCCATTGCAGCTTTTAACATCATAAGAGATATCTTCCCGACAGAGCGGACGTTCCTATTTCTTGATATCACCGGAGAGGGAACAGATATTTCACTTGTTTCCAATAACGTACTGGCGGATACCGTTGTGTTCCCCCGTGGTAAAAATTTTTTTATACGAGAAATTTCATCCCAATTTCGCATACCTCACCAAGTTGCTACTTCTGTGCTTAACATGTTCTTGGGTGGGACATTAGACGATAATAGGAAAAGGGACATCGAACTTTTTATATCAAAAATAGAAAATGACTGGATTACGCGCTTTGAAAAAGCGGTCACATTACTAAACATAATGGAATTTGCTCCGCACAAGATATTCTTTATGGCAGATTCAGACGTAAGTGTGCTGTTTGAACGTATGCTTAGGAGAATACCAAGAACGATGGGAGGACAAGAATATTTTGAAGTTCAACGTCTCGATTCGTTGACTGTAGGGAAGTTTGCCTCATTCGAAAGCGGAGTTGCCCGTGATCCATTTCTCGTTGCTGAGGCCCTGTTGGCAGCTAAAGTTATTCCTCAACTTAAAAAATAGTTATAATATAACAATATGATGCGAAAACCGATGGAAGATGTAGTCACCCACTCAGCTGATAAGCCTCGACCTATTGCGATCAACCATTCTCCAGAGCAGAATGAAGGTGCACAGCAATGGAGACCTAGTCAGCCGAGACAAGGGAATAATCGAATTGAAAATAATCCATTTTTTAAAAAAGAAAGATCAAGCGCTCCTTTTGTTCCTCAAATTAAACAAAGGTCATCGCCAAGGACTTTTTTGTGGAGTTTTGCTTTTCTTGCTTTTTTTGTCGTCGCTTTTTTTGTTATAAATCATTTTTCATCTGCTACCATTGAAGTTGTTCCAACCAGCTACACGGGCCATGTTGATGGAGATTTTATTGCGCTAAAGCAGGCCAGCGGTGACACCCCCACCACCACTGAAGCATCATTATTTCATTTTATAAGTTTTGTTGATACAAAATCTGAAACAGTAACACCGACGATTGATAAAAAAATTGAGAACAAGGCCTCCGGACAAGTTATTATATATAATGCATATAGTAAAAATTCTCAAAAGTTAATTAGTAATACTCGATTTGAGTCCGCAGATCATAAAATTTTTCGTATTCAACAGCCGGTCGTTGTGCCTGGTGCGACTATGGTTGCAGGGAAGGTTAGCCAGCCAGGATCTGTTGAAGTGACTGTATATGCAGATGCTGCTGGGCCAGATTACAATATCGGGCTTGGGGACTTTACTATTCCAGGTTTTAAGGGCGACCCCCGCTATTCGAAATTTACGGCGCGGTCAAAATCTGATTCACCGATAAGTGGCGGTTTTATTGGCACAGTTAAGGTGCCATCTGACGCTGATATTAAAGCGGCTGAAGATGATATCAAGTTAAGCATGAAGACTACATCAGTGGAAAAAGCCCGTGCTCTCATTCCGTCGGGCATGTCCTTTTTCCCTGGTAGTACAATCATAAAATTTGAAGATGTTCCTCAAAATTATTCAGCAGGCAGCATAACCAGTGTTGCAGTAAAAGCAACGGTCTCAATTTTCTTCTTTGATACAGCTTCGCTTACACAAAAGCTTGCGGAAAGTGCCCTTACTGGGTACAAAGGGAATCCGCTTTTACTTCCCAACATGGCATCGCTTACCTTTACGTTTAATGACCCTATAGACAATGTAGTTCTTTCTGACCTCACACAGATACACTTTCATTTGGCAGGGAACCCTCTTTTTGTTGGCGCAATTGATATCCCTGGGATGCAAACCCTGCTTGCAGGCAAGGAAAAAGGCGATTTTGGGCAGATTATTGCAGGGCAGATTAATATTGCTAAAGCAGATGCGACAATTAGACCAATGTGGAAAACAAGATTTCCAACTGATCCATCAAAAATCACCATAAAAATACTGCCACCAGAGGCATAATGGTCGAAAAAGCTTAATTTTGGTATTGACGTACGGTCCTCTATTTGTTATTATATAAACTCACAATGGTAGCTACAGGAAAAGACGAACTGACAATACAAGGGGAGGTAACTGAGGCTCTCCCTAGTACTATGTTTCGCGTGGAGCTCTCTGACGGTCAGGCTATTATTGCGTACCTTGCAGGGAAAATGCGGCTACATCGAATTAAGGTGCTTGTTGGGGATAAGGTGCTTGTGTTGCTTGACCCATATGGAGGGAGGGGGCGTATCGTTAAGCGTCTCTAGAAGGTTTAAGGTGGTGTCCCTAGATGGCACATTTTCGAGTTTCAACCAGTTTCTGTAAAATTTGGTTCTATTAAAAAATTTAGAGATTTTGCCCTTGCATTTAATTTTAAAGTGCGGTATAGTGGCAAAACCGTTTTGTTTTTTATGGGTTATACCTTGGGTCAGCTGACTTCTTGTCGCGGGACCTGGTCTAATCCTGAATCTCGATAATGTGTTAGCTAGATTAATTTTTATGAAAGTAAGAGCATCAGTAAAAAAAATTTGTCCTAAATGTCAAACTGTTAAGCGCGGTGATCGTATTCGCGTTATCTGCTCAAACCCACGCCACAAACAGCGACAAGGCTAATTAACTTATTTTAAAGATATATGCGTATTCTAGGAGTTACAATACCAGATGAAAAAAGACTAGAGGTGAGTCTTACCGCCGTTTATGGCATTGGTCGCGCTCGTGCAAAAAGTATTCTTGAGGAAGTCGGTATTGATTACGGCAAGCAGGCAAAAGAACTTACCGCAGACGAGGAGGCTAAGATCCGTAAGATCGTTGAAGGATTTACATTAGAAGGTGACCTAAAGCGTGAAGTTTCAACAAACGTAAAGCGTCTAAAGGAAATAAAAGCTTACCGCGGTGTTCGTCACATGAAAAAGCTTCCTGTTCACGGACAGCGTACAAAAACAAATTCACGTACCGTGCGTGGCAACGTAAGAAAGACGATGGGTTCAGGTCGTCGTAAGGCTGAGAAGAAGTAATACACTATTATGGGAAAAAAGCGAATTATAAAAAAAGAAGGACAGAGCGTTGATCAGGGATTGGTATCTCGTGCTTTATCTCGTACCGCAAAGAAAAAACACATTGAAGGGACACTTTTTGTTCAATCAACATACAACAACACAAAACTTTTACTTGCAGACAAGGCTGGCAATGCTCTCGTGTGGTCTTCCTCGGGCTCTCTTGGTTTTAAAGGAGCAAAGAAGGGCACACCGTTTGCTGCCGCAAAAGTTGGTGAGCTTGTTGGGGAAAAAGCAGCAACAATAGGGTTGAAGGAAGTCGATGTTGTTGTTAAGGGCGTTGGTGCAGGTCGCGAAAGCTCAATTCGTGCCTTCAATTCAAAGGGTATTGATATTACGCTTATTCGTGATGTGACTCCCGTTCCACACAATGGACCAAAGCCAAAGAAGCCACGTCGAATTTAATATATTATTTATCCATGACTAGAATTGCATGTAAAATTTGTCGCCGTCTCGGAGAATCAATCTGTGGTCGTGAGAAGTGTGCCTACAAAAAGCGACCTTATCCACCAGGTAAATTAATTTCTGAGAAAAAGCACCGTGCTCCACAAACCGACTACGGTCGACAGTTTCGTGAGAAACAAAAAGTTCGCAACACGTACGGTTTGAGAGAAAAACAATTTGCAAATTATGTAGAGGAGGCAGGAAGCGCACAGGGATCAAACCCAGCTGAACACCTTTACGAAGTGCTTGAATCTCGTTTTGACAATGTTGTATTGCGATCTGGGTTTGCTGCGTCTCGTGCGCTTGCACGACAGATGGTCGCACACGGGCACATCACGGTTAACGGTCGTCGTGCAGATATCCCGTCACGAAGAATCAAAATTGGCGATGTTATCGCAGTGCGAGCGGGTAGCAAGAATTCAAAACTTTTTGAAGGGTTGTCAGAAAAATTGAAGGCGTTGACAGCTCCCACGTGGATTAAAATTGATGGCGAAAAAATGACAGCGACAGTTCAAGGGAAACCAAAAGCTGCAGCAGGGGATCATATGTTCAACTTAACCTCCGTAATGGAGTTTTATAGCCGTTAGTTAAAGTGCTCAGTATTGCATTTATCACTGATATAAGGTATAGTTTTATCGTCTAAATTTAATTTAAACCATGCTCGACTATAATATTACATTGCCATCGAAGCCAAAGGTTCTCTCTGAGGACGGTTTTAAGGGTAGTTATGAAATTGAAGGTCTTTATCCAGGGTATGGACACACACTCGGTAACTCTCTTCGCCGTATTATCCTTTCATCACTTTTTGGGGCCGCAATTACTACAGTAAAGATTGATGGTGTTGCTCATGAATTTTCTACGATTGAAGGTGTTAAAGAGGACGTAATTACGATCTTGCTTAATTTGAAAAAAGTTCGATTTAAGTTGTCAACAATGGATCCACAGACCGTAACGATCTCAGTCAAGGGTGTTAAAGACGTAACGGCTGGAGATATCACCGTTGGCGGACAGGTTGAAGTTTTGAACCCTGAGCAACCTATTGCTACGCTTACTTCAAAAAATGCATCCTTTAATGTTGAGCTCGTTGTTGCAAAAGGTTTTGGGTACGTACCAAAGGAAGTGCACCAGAAGGAAAAGGTTGATGTAGGGACTATTGCTGTTGATGCAATTTTTACGCCAATTCGCCGCGTTAATTACGATGTAGACAATATGCGCGTTGGTGATAGAACAGACTACAATCGTTTGCGAATCACTCTCGAAACAGATGGGACAATTTCTCCTCGTCGTGCTTTTGAGGCTGCAATTGAAATAATGATTAACCAGCTTAAAGCTGTTATCGGTTTTGTCGAGCACGAAGAAGCTGAGGCAGAAGAAGCCGTTGTGAGCGAGGAAGAAAAGCCATCAAAAAAGGATTCTTCTGATAACGAGTTCTTGAAAACCCGTGTTGAGAGTCTCGACCTTTCCACTCGTACTACGAATGCATTATCAAATGCAAACATTCGAACTATTGGTGGCCTTGCTCGAAAGACAGAAGAAGACCTTTTGGAAATTGACGGTTTGGGTGATAAGGGTATCCAAGAGATAAAGCGCGCGCTTGGAGCACACGATATTACGCTCAAAGATTAATAGGTAAATGCGCAGCGTATACTAACATGAAACATCATAAGGCGATTAGAAAATTTGGACGAGATCACGCGGGGCGTATTGCTCTCTTGCGCTCTCTTGCGCTTGCGCTTATTTCGCGTGAGCATATTAAAACAACTGAAGCCCGCGCAAAGGAGCTTCGTCCTTTTGTTGAGAAGCTGGTTTCTCGTGGGCGTAAAGGCGATCTTGCTTCTCGCCGTCTTATTATTTCTCGCTTAGGTGGTGTTTCTGGCGAAGATGGAGCAAAAAAAATTATTTCTGATATTGCTCCACGTTACATGGGGCGCGCTGGTGGTTACACCCGAGTTCTGAAGCTTCCACGTCGACAGGGAGATGCCAGCAAAATGGCGATAATTGAATTTGTATAATGACTACTATGATTTATAAAATTGACGCGAAAGGAAAGTCTATCGGCCGTGTTTCTACTGAGGCTGCTAGCGTTCTTATGGGTAAGACAACACCTGCATTTCAAAAAAATACCGCTGCTGACGTAGAGGTGCTTGTTGAGAATGCTTCTAAGGTCTTGATTGCTCCTAGTAAGCAAAAACAAATTCAATCTAAGTCATTTTCTGGGTATCCTAGCGGCCTAAAGGAACGCACACTTGCTCAGATGATTGAAAAAAAGGGCTACGGAGAGGTTTTTGTTCATGCTATTTCTAGAATGATACCACGTAACCGATTACATAAAGTTCGCATGAAGAACCTAAAGATTACTGAATAAAATATGCCAACTAAAGAAACAAAAATTAAAGCAACGCCAAAGGCCACGAAAGCAGTGTCTGCAGATAAGGTTATTGCAGAGAAGCCAGCAAAAAAAGTCGCAGCACGTTATATCGAGGCCGTTGGTCGTCGTAAAACTTCAACTGCTCGTGTACGTATTACTGAGTCTTCAAAAGATTCCTGTCTTGTGAACGGAAAAGAAGTTGCTGTGTATTTTCCTACTGTTGAGCTTCAAAATATTGTCAACGGAGCTCTTCCAAAATCTAAAATTATTGGTAAATTTTCAATATCAGTACATGTAACGGGAGGAGGGATCCACTCCCAAGCAGAGGCCCTTCGTCATGGACTTTCACGCGCTCTTGTTATGTTCGACGCAGAGACAAGGACACGCTTAAAGAAGCTCGGCTTTCTAAAAAGAGACCCACGTATGAAGGAACGCCGTAAATTTGGTCTTAAAAAGGCACGCAAAGCCCCACAGTGGTCGAAACGTTAGTCACTGCAGTTTAGGGAAGTTTTGATGAAAAGGGCGAGGCGTTGATACAATACTGCCACGTCCTTTTTGTTTGGCCCTTTCTGCTCATTGTGATAAAATATCCTCAATATGAAAGATGAAGTTACTCAAGAAAAGACTAATACGATGAACAACGAAACAACTGATATTGACAATACCATGGATGATATGGATACTATGTCTCGCGACTCTGAGAACCGTGTTTACGAAAGCTCTCCGGAGTCAGATATTCACCTTGAAAACGAAGAAGGCGAAGAAACTCCAGCACTAATCGTAAAAAAATTACGTGAAAAAAACGCCAAATGTGAAAAGGAGAAAAAGGAGTATCTCGATGGATGGCAACGCATGAGAGCAGACTTCGCGAACGCTCGCAAAGAAGAAGAGTCACGGCGCGGAGAGCTTATAAAATTTGCATCTGAAGGTCTTGTTGAAGAGCTACTTCCTGTTCTCGATAGTTTCTCGTCTGCCTTCGGGAACAAGGACGTTTGGGAAAAAGTTGACACAAATTGGCGTAAGGGCGTAGAACATATTTATGCACAGTTTTATTCAGTTCTTGAGTCTCGTGGCTTGACCCCGGTCGGTGAGGTTGGCGAAAAACTCGATCCACGGATTCATATTGTTATGGAGGAGGTGCCTCCTGAAACAGAATCAAAAGCGGGAACTGTAGCTGCGGTAATACAAAAAGGTTATCGCTTTCATAGTAAGGTTATTCGCCCCGCTAGTATAAAAGTTTACGGCCATGCCGTAGAGTAGAGTCGAATCATTATTAGTCTCATTAGATAATCACATTAATATTATATGGCAAAAATTTTAGGTATTGATTTGGGAACAACAAACTCAGCATTTGCAATTATTGAAGGTGGTGAACCACGAATCATTGAAAATATTGAGGGAGCACGAACAACGCCATCAATTGTTGCGGTTTCAAAAACTGGTGAGCGTTTGGTTGGTGTACTCGCGAAACGTCAGGCTGTAACAAATCCTCTAAACACACTTTTTGGTATTAAACGTCTTATTGGTCACAATTTCGATGATCCAGGCGTACAGCGTGATTCAAAAAACGTTCCATTTGCAATTGAACGTTCTGCAACAGGCGGCGTAATGGTCAAAATGGCCGATCGCGCATATCGCCCTGAGGAGATTTCTGCTATGGTGCTTCAAAAAATTAAGCAGGATGCTGAAGCAAAACTTGGCGAGAAGATCACTGAGGCGGTCATTACTGTGCCGGCATATTTTAATGATTCTCAGCGTCAAGCAACAAAGGATGCTGGGCAAATCGCTGGGTTTGATGTTAAGCGCATCATAAACGAACCTACTGCGGCTGCTCTTGCATATGGTTTTAACAAAAAAAAGAATGAAAAAGTTGTCGTTTACGATTTCGGTGGTGGTACATTTGATGTTTCGGTGCTTGAGGTCTCTGACACTGAGGGTGAGCAGTCTATTGAAGTTCGCTCAACAGATGGAGATGTACATATGGGTGGTGAAGATATTGATCAGAAAATCATACGATATATTATCGATGAATTTAAAAAAGAATCTGGCGTGGACGTATCAAAAGATATTTTTGCGTTACAGCGCCTAAAGGAAGCAGCCGAAAAAGCAAAGCACGAGCTTTCTACAACAATGGATGCAGAAATAAATATTCCATTTATTACTTCAGATGCATCAGGTCCGAAGCATTTGCTTTTGAAGCTTTCGCGTGCGACGCTTGAGGATCTTGCACGAGAATATATCAATAAATCAATTGAGATTACCGAACGAGCTCTCGCTGCATCTCCGTTCAAGAAAGAAGACATCAATGAAATAATTATGGTTGGTGGCCAAACAAGAATGCCTGCTATCATTGAGGCGGTTAAAAAGCTTTTTGGTAAAGAACCGAATCGTACCATCAATCCCGATGAAGTTGTGGCAATTGGTGCGGCAATTCAAGCCGGCATTCTTCAGGGCGACGTAAAGGACATCTTGCTTTTGGATGTTATTCCTCTTTCTCTGGGTATTGAAACGTTTGGCAATGTTGCTACAAAATTAATTGAGAAGAACACAACTATCCCCGCGCACCATTCTCAGGTATTTTCTACTGCTGCCGATAATCAAACATCTGTGGAAATTCATGTTGTGCAAGGTGAGCGCGCAATGGCAGCGGACAATAAGTCACTTGGACGATTTATTCTTGATGGTATCCCACCATCACCGCGAGGAATTCCTCAGGTTGAAGTTTCATTTGACGTTGACGCAAATGGTATTTTGCAGGTAAAAGCAAAGGAAAAGACTACGGGTAAAGAGCAGTCTATCCGCATTGAAGCAAGTTCCGGACTTTCAAAAGAAGATATCGAAAGAATGAAAAAGGAAGCTGAAATGAATGCGGCTGATGATGCAAAAAAACGTGAGCTTGCAGAAATCAAAAATACACTTCAACACCTCGTCTATACAGCAGAGAAGTCACTTCATGACAACGGTGATAAGGTTCCTGCCGATATAAAAACAGCAGTTGAAGAAAAAATAGCAAACGCTAAGAAAGCTGAAACTTCAGAAAATATAGATGATTTGAAAAAAGCATCTGATGAATTAGGGACTGAACTCCAAAAAATTGGAGAGGCAATGATGAAAAATTCTGAAGGATCACAAGCGGGAGCTTCTCAGGGTGAAAGTGGAGGCACTAATCCGGGCGAAGAAAAAGTGCATGACGCTGAATACCATGAAGGAGGGGAGAAACCACAAGAGTAAGTACTATGGCGCAAAAGGACTACTACAAAATACTTGGAGTCGAAAAAGGCGCATCTTCTGAGGAAATTAAAAAGGCATTCCGTAGGCTTGCACACAAGCACCATCCAGATAAGGGTGGTGATGAGGCAAAATTTAAGGAAGCCAACGAGGCATATCAAGTACTTTCGGATGAAAAAAAACGTGCTGAATATGACACATATGGTCAAGTAGGCGGTGATTTTACCGGAGGTTCAAACGGAGGAGGATTTTCTGGTTTCAGTGGCCAGGGCTTCGAAGGAGTTGACCTAAACGATATCTTCGGTGATTTTTTTGGTGGAGGCAGACAACAAGCGCGAAGAGGACGTGATATTTCTATTGACTTAGAGCTTTCATTTAGCGAAAGCATCTTTGGCGTGGCACGTAAGGTCCTGGTAACAAAGGTTTCCCGCTGTGATGTATGCAAGGGCACCGGAGCAAAGCCGGGGACTTCGACAAAAACATGCAAGGATTGCAATGGGCAAGGGCGAATTCAAGAGATGAAGCGTTCGTTCTTTGGAACAATATCTCAGGTGCGAGAATGTAGCACGTGCGCAGGTACTGGTAAAATCCCTGAAGATAAATGTAACGCATGTAAAGGGCATGGAGTTATTCGAAAAGAGGAAGAGATTACTATTAAAGTTCCCGCGGGTATCCAGAACGGAGAAACAGTGCGATTGACTGGGGCAGGGGAAGCAATCCAAAATGGCCCATCGGGCGATCTCTATGCAAGAATTCACGTTGCACCCCACCGCATATTCAAACGAGAGGGTTACAATATCGTAATGAGCCACCAAGTAAAGCTTACCGACGCTATTCTGGGCACTGAAAGCTTGATTGAAACAATTGATGGGAAAATTACAGTAAAAATTCCGAAAGGCGTTTCTTCAGGTGAAGTGCTACGTGTCCGTGAAAAAGGAGTTCCCGTCGATCAAAAGCGTCGTGGTGACCTCCTCATAAAAATTGAAGTAAAAACCCCAACGAAGCTTTCCAAAAAAGCTGAGAGTCTTATTGAGGATCTTCGTTCAGAAGGGTTATAGTTCTTTGAACGAGATATATTTGCTACAATAAGAGAACACTAATGCAAAAATTAAATCTTAAATTTTGGCTCTTGAGAATTAAGATATTCGCACTTTATCTTGCTATTTTTTTCTACAACGCATCTGTTCTTTCTTTTATTGTAAAATCTCGTGCCAGTGGAACCCCCCTCGGAAGTTTATACATTATCTCATTCCTTTTAGTCCTGCTTATTAGTATTTTTGTGGCTTATAGTGTTTATTTATATTACTTTCGTCAGTATAAACTTCCTTTACTTGCAAAAAAACTTTTAGATCAGCAAACGTGGCTGAAAGAAATGCTACACCAGAGAGAAAATATTGCTTGGGCCGTCTCAGAGAAGTTGCTCCCCCCTTTCCGACTCATTCATGGGTACTCCTCAATTCTTCTTGATGGAACGTTTGGGTCCGTTGGCGTAGACGGGGGAGCGGTTATCACACAAACTAGAAGAACGGTTGAGAAAATCGGATCTTTTGTTGATGGACTATTTTCTGAGCCGTCAATTGAAGATGAGGCTCGCTTTATACCCTCTGTTGCCCCGCACGATTTAGTAAAACAAAAAAATGGATCCAACTCTATCGGCTATAAAACAATCCTATTCATCATTTTATTTATTTCAGCTATTTTAGTAATTTTCATTCAAATACTATCTGCGATAACACCAGCAAGCATTTTTTTGAACGCGATTAAAGCTTTGATTGTTATATGCAGTTCATTCTTTATTTTAAATGAAACAAGGTACGCGGGTGGTAGTAAAATGCAGTCTGATAAAATTGCAAATAGCTTTAAAGCAATTTTAAAACAGCTTACGTCTATGCAAAAAGAAAAAGCCTTGGCTATCTCATGGGTAAAGAATGAATTGCCTAAAGTTTCTAATGAAATAAAAACTAATACTATCGCACTTGTTCAAAACCCTCGCTACGAATTTTCCATAGACGCGAGCGATTCAATTAAGAAGATTTTGGAGGCAAATGACCAGCTAGTAAACGAAATACCCAACCTTGTGTCGTCACTGGAGTCGCCCGCTACATACACAGCTTGATAAGGTCCTTATCTGATAAACCCCAAGCATATTTGGGGTGTATTTTTGTATCATGACCACTTTAAAATATTGAATATTTCTGCTAGTATGGATAAATGAAGAAATTGCTTCTCTCTGGGGTAAAACCGACAGGAACGGTCCATATTGGCAATTATTTTGGTGCCATGC
>JAKANJ010000005.1 GCA_021823825.1 bacterium
CTTGATGGGAAATTGGACGAAGAGCGGATGCGTGCCGTTGCTGCAAGTTTCCTCATAACAAGCGATGTTATCCATACAAAAATTGGGAGTCTTTCCGAGGGTCAAAAGGGGCTTGTGGCCTTTGCACAGCTTGTTCTAGAGCGTCCAGGATTGCTTATTTTGGATGAGCCGACAAACCACATCAATTTTCGCCATTTACCCATAATTGCTAAGGCTCTTGACCAATACGAGGGGGCGATGATTCTCGTATCCCACGTGCCCGAGTTCGTGAAGCAAATTCGCATTGACGACTTGCTTAATTTGGAGAAGTAGGGTATAATTAAGGGCAATGAACAACATACATAAATTCGAAGGAAGTTTAGGGTCTAAACAGAATAAATATGGTATTGAAAATTTGGCGCAAGTTCATGAGCAGCTAGCGATTGCTAAGCCGTCATACGAGAAAGCACTTAAAGAGTTGCAAGGGGGTAACTTGAATAATCTCGAACTTATCAAAGAAATGGAAAAGGTTTTAGTGGACTTTAAGGAAATTGCAGTGTCTCTTTCTACAGGTTCTGTTGAGGATGTCGCTATCGCACGAGAAGTAAACGAGCGTCTTAACGAATTACGAGAAAGCTTAGAAGAAGTAAAAGAACAGCAAAGCCGACTCGCTTAACGGTTGCTGATTCTGCTGACTATGAAGGAATCTGACTGCATAATCTTTGATATGCAGTCAGATTCCTATTGTATAGAAGGCGGCCACAATAAATAATAATATAAAAGTAGTATGGAAATTAAAAAAAATTATAATAGCAGCTCGAGTTTGCACTCGCGCAAAACAGCACCTGTGCGAAGCGCTGGCTCCACTAGTGCTTCGTCAGGCCCTCGAACGCACAGCTCTTCCTCAAGAACACACGAGGGCAGTTTTGCCCGTGGACGAGGAGTAGGTGGTAATAACAATGGTGGTAGCCGTCATTCAAGTGGCGGACATTTTGCTCACGCTCGTCCAGGAGCCAGCCGTTCTCGTGGGGGAAGCTCGAGAGGACGGGGGAAGGGACAGCATATTGATATTTCAAAATTCATAAACAAGACGGTTATTTTGGAGGAGGCGGCAGTTTTTGTCCCGGACAATCTTTTCAAGGATTTTCATATTGATGAGCGTTTAAAGGCAAATATCCTATCCAAGGGCTACAACACTCCAACTCCAATTCAAGATCGCGTTATCCCCCACATTTTACATGGCGAGGATGTTGTCGGTATCGCAAATACGGGAACAGGGAAGACAGCGGCTTTTTTGATTCCGCTTATCAACAAGGTCCTTCTTGACCCAAAAGAGAAAGTGATCATAATGGCGCCAACGCGCGAGCTTGCTCAACAAATTGATGCAGAGCTCAAAGACTTTACGAAAGGATTTAAAATCTTCTCTGTTTGTTGTGTTGGCGGGGCGCCTATTGGTCGTCAAATCGCTGACCTTCGGTATCACAATAACTTTATTATTGGTACTCCGGGGCGCATTAAAGATTTGATCGAGCGGAAGCATCTTAACCTTTCTGGTTTTAAGTCTGTAGTTCTTGACGAAGCAGACCGAATGCTTGATATGGGATTCATCGCAGATATGCGCTTCATGATGAACATGATGCCAAAACCGAGACACACATTGTTTTTCTCAGCGACGCTTTCGCGAGAAATTGAGGCGCTTATCAAGGATTTTCTTACTAACCCTATTATGGTTTCGGTGAAAACACAGGATACCGCGCAGAGCGTTGAACAAGATATCGTGCGCATCAGGCCTGGAGAGGACAAAATTGAAGTGCTCCATAACCTCTTGATACAGCCTGAGTTCAAAAAAGTTTTGGTCTTTGGCCGGACAAAGCATGGTGTAGAGAAACTTGCCCTAGCTCTAACAAAACGTGGATTCAAAGCTCAGTCAATTCACGGCGATAAAAATCAAGGACAGCGTCAACGCGCACTCGATATATTCAAGAAAAATATGGCCCAAATCCTTGTTGCTACTGATGTAGCTGCGCGTGGGCTTGATATTGCCGGCGTCTCTCATGTTATTAACTTTGATATCCCCGAAACATATGATGACTATGTACACCGCATTGGGCGTACTGGCCGAGCGGGGAAAAAAGGTAAGGCTCTCACTTTCATTGGATAAAGTTGCTGCCAATGCTAAAAAACACCATAGACATTTTGTTTGTGGTGTTTTTTGTTTGGGGGTATACTTACTATGCAGGATCGGCCACAGAGTAGCGCTGTCCTGAATATCTAAAGGTCGGTGTACAATAAAAATATTGCAATGAAATCACTTCATAAAATTGCATTTGTGCTCGTTGTTATCGGTGGTTTGAATTGGGGTCTTGTCGCTTTTGGCTACAACCTTGTTTCATCACTGCTTGGCAGCTGGCCTATGGTTATGAATGCAGTGTATTTGCTCGTTGGGCTTTCAGCTATTTACCTTGGGGTAACACACAAAAAGGACTGCAAAGTTTGTGCAGCTGGTCCTATGGCCTAACCGTGTTTTAGAAAAGCGCACGAAAGGCATATCTTACGTGTGCTTTTCTTGTTATAACGATGAAAAAATATATATTTATTATTTTATTTGCCTTCGGCTCGTTTTCCGTGGCGTACGCAAGCGATACACCAGTAGAAAATGCCGGATTCATTAAAGCAAATATTTGGTATTCAAGTGAGACATTCTATGCAGGGGATACGGTCCGTGTCTATACTGCTATTTTTAATGGGACTTCATCAGACCTTTCTGGCAGTGTTGAGTTTTTAGATAATAGTGTCCTTATCGGAAGAACCGAGTTCAACCTTTTGGGTAGTGGGCAGGTTATTGATGTGTCGGTGCCATGGGTATCAACAGAAGGAAAACATGTAATAACTGCTCGCATTGTGGGTGCAAATATTTCACAGCATGGCGGACTCAAGACTGCGATAACACTTGCTGACGCACAGGCGGGTGAGAGTGACCTTGTTGTCCAGACTGATCCCGCTATTGCTGCTGCTGCAGCACAAGCTTCTATCGCAGGAGTCGCCCAGGTTGGATCACAGGCTGCGGCGACTGTTGGCGGTGCGTTACAAACAGTAGACAATGCAATTCCTGCTCCAATTAAGCAAGGCACAGTATCTGGTGTAAATGCAATAGAAAATTTACGTACGATGCTTGGCAGCCAACTTCAGGCGGCAAAGGAAAGCAAAGGAAAAGAAATTGATACTCTCAATGCGCAATCAATGGGAAGCAGTACTTTACCAAAAACAGCTGTCGCAAAAAGCACTGATATTGTTAGTACAATTTCTCATGCAGCGGAAAAACCGTTTGCGTATGTAATGTTCGCTATTCTTGCTGTTCTACAATATTTTTTCCAACTGTGGATCATATTTTACGCAGTAATTTTATATGTACTGTACCGTATAACAAAGTGGGTTGTGCAGAAGGTTAGGAACCGCTAGCTAAGTGCATTGACAAATTCGTCTTAAACTGCTATACTGTAGAATAGTAATTGAGGCTCTTTCAAACACCATCTTTGTGCTTGTGCGCAAGGATGCCCCAAAAACACCATAGCCAAAAGGAGGCTACCATGGTCGTTATCGACCGCATCCCGCTCATCGTTGTTCAGTTCCGCTTCAGTACTCCTGAGGCCCTACCGCCCTTCATCAAGAGCAAAGGTCGGGAGATGGCGAAACACCTGCCCTTTGCCAATCATGCGAAGGGTGAGCAGGTCATCAAGCGGATCAAGAACTGCTCGGTGTCCGCTCTGCCCGAGGACCTGGCCCGCACCAAATACCAGATGGTCGGTGCCACCTATACCGAGCGCACGGATATGAAGGACACCAAGGTCAAGGAGTACCTAGTCACGTTCACGTTCGCGCACAGTGAGCTCGCTGACCCGTTCGTCGCCGAGCCCTCCACGGAACTCAAGAAGTGGGAGGACTTCGTGAATACGGAGTTCAAGAGCCTCTGCAGCTCGGCACTCCACGAACTTCAGGCCTTCTCTAACCCGCTTTTCCGGGAGGGGAAGGAGGTTCCCGATCAGAGGGAGCTTCGTCTGAATCTGGTCGGCAACATTCCCCTTTTCCGTTCCGACGGGAAGCCTGTTCTCGTCTACCCACGAGACGAGAAAGGGCATGTCAACGGTTTTGGAAAGCCGCTCAAGCCCGCGATGAACTTTGGTTTCGTTGGAAACGAGTTCATCGCCCTTGAGCGCGTAACTCCTGAGTAAAGCGTTACGCGCTTGCAAAAGGCCGATATGTTTACATATCGGCCTTTTTTCTGTCTGTCTATTTATTCAATTGAGGCTATGTCCGACTTTCCCGAGCCAACATAGTGTTCAACTTCCTTTGCTAGATTTGTATCATGCTGTCGTACCCATTCTAAAAGCATCATTCCGTGCTCTTTTTCTTCGTTCATATTGTGGGCAAGAATTTTTTTTAGATTTTCATCAGACGATGCGTCAATTCGTTGGCGATAGTAATCAATCGCCTGGAACTCTTCAATAAGAGAATCGGTGGCACGTTTTAGATCTTGGGTAAGGGCGGAAAGCTTGCTGCGATCTTCGTGTAACATAATGTTTTTATATTAGCTTATAATACTTAGTATTATATCATAGTATTATTTTGTATCCTTAATAAGAATGCTAAAGGGGAGAGCGGTAAGCATCAGTATGCCCAAAGAGAGGAAGAGGTATTGTGTGCGGAAAGACAAAAGAACGATAGTACCAATGAGCGGACCGATAATGTACGCACTTGCGCGGATTGTGCGCATAAAGGTAATGATATGCACGTCTTTTGAGGTTACATGCTTATAAAAGTAGCTTTCTGTCATTGCCTCTACAGCGCTTGCGCCCACGCGAGTAAGAAAGAGTGCAACCGCCCAAATCACAATGCTTGTGGTTGTGATGAATGAAAGTGCCCCTGTGCTGAGGGCCAAAATAATGAACCCTGTGATAAGAATTTCTTTTTCTCCGAACTTTCTGTCAGCAATTTGCCCGAGAATCACTTCAAAAAAAATGAATGGAAGTAGTGAAATAGGCATAATAATGCCAAGAATTGAATTCATCGATATTCCCACATATGTATTGAGATAAAGGGGGACATAGATAATCATCCATGAGTAAAAAAAGGCGAGAAGGAAATGCAGAAAAATAATAGAACGAAGGTCTCTGTTTCTTATCACGGTGTTCCATGTGTTTCTAAAGACCGTTGAAATATAGGGCGGGTCAACATAGGCTCGAAAATCCCTTGCAATAATAACAGCACCAATAAGCATGATAAACGCCGAAGCAAGATACACTTTTCCGAAATCATGATTTGTTAGAATTATTCCAGCCAGAAGAGGTGCCGCGGCGACTGCGATATTGAGGGCAGTCATAAATATTGTGCGGATGCCGCCCGTGTGGGCGTCATCGGAAAGCGACTCAACGAAGATATCAAGATAAATGAATATCATGTTCGTGAGAATTTGGTAGATGATAAAAAGAAGAACCACCACGAAGGGGTTTGATATAAAGCTCAAGCCAATGAGCGAAATACTCACCAGTATCATTGAAGTAAGCGTGGTCCAATAATTTCCAAATCTATGCAAAATTTTAGGAGTGACAAATGTTAAGATTGTTGTAAACACCGCACTGATAGCAAAAATAATGCTTACCGCCTCTTCGGTCGGCAAAAATTTACCAATAAATGAAGAGTTGATATAGAGGGGAAGGGCGTAGTGAAATGAGTAGAGGAAACTGACAAGATATATAAGGATAAGCAGTGTTTTCCTCGATAAAGTTTTCATAATAAAGTTTTCATATTCTAGCATAAAAAAAGAGCCCACACGAAGTGGGCCTTTTAGTAAAGAGGGGGTGTTTACGCACTCAATATTACCGGAATCACAATCGGACGTTTTGCGGTCTCCTGGAAGAGGAAACGAGCAACGGCGTCGGTAACATGATCTTTGATGTAGTCAAAGTCAATTGGTTTTTGTTTTGCCGACATGTCTTCAACTGTTTTTTTTGTGATAAATCGGGCTTGGCGAAGAAGGTCTTGAGATTCACGAAGATATACAAACCCGCGAGAGATTACGTCAGGGGATTTGATAACTTTGCCCGTTGAAATATTAACGGTGGTAATGATCACAAAGATGCCATCCTGCGAAAGCATCTGGCGGTCACGGAGAACAACTTCTTGAATATTACCAACCGAAAATCCATCGACAAGAACAAGTCCGCGAGGTGCTGTTTCCTTGAGCACCACAATCTTTTTACCCTCCTCGCGAATCTCAATAATCATGCCGTTATCGGGGATTACAATGCGATCGTCAGTGAGCCCAGCTTCCCGTGCAATGTTTGCATGAACGCGAAGCATATAGTGGTATCCATGAAGAGGGATGAAAAATTGAGGTGCAAGTTTTTTGTGAATCCAAAGTGTTTCATCGTGGTGAGCATGACCAGATGAATGAACCCTCGCATTTTCATAATGGATAAGGTTTGCGCCTTGTCGTGACAAATTGTCTTTAAGTTTCTGTACGCTACGCTCATTCCCGGGAACGACTGATGAAGAGAGTAGAATAGTGTCTCGCTTGTTTATCTTTAAGTACTTATGGGATTTATTTGCAGCACGCATCAAAGACGCAAACTCGTCGCCTTGAGCACCTGTAACCAACAAAATAAGGCGATCTGGTGGGTAACTCTCCATGTCTTCGATAGGGATAAAGGTTTCCTTTTTTGCTTTAAGGAGCCCTGATTCGCGTGCAATATCAACGTTGTTTTTCATGCTACGACCGTCAAGAACGATCTTTTTGCCCATCAGCTCTGCGATCTCAATAATTTTGATTAGTCGTTCCAAGAGTGATGCAAAGGTTGCAACAATTAAACGCCCCTCTGTGGTGCGAATGATCTCTTCAATATTTTTAAGCACTGTTCGTTCTGGAAACGAATACCCAGGGCGCTCGACGTTTGTTGAGTCTGCCATCAAAAGGAGCGTTTTTGAGTCTTTGGTTATCCTGTCAAACTCATCCACTTCATCAATGGTTGGTACGCCATCTACGTGATCAAGTTTAAGGTCACCTGTGTGAATGATATTTCCGTAAGGCGTTTCTACGATTACACCCATTGCGTCTGGGATGGTGTGGGTAACGGCAAAAAAGCGAACTTTAAAATCGCCCATTGTCACACGATCATTTTTTTCTACTAGGTGAATATCAAGTGGCGCCAAATGCGAAAACTCCTCTTGGCGCTTTTTAATCATAAGAGTCGTAAGGCTTCGAGAATAAAGAGGCGGATTCCCGATTTTTTCCATGAGATAAGGAATACCTCCCGTGTGGTCGAGGTGGCCATGCGTAATAATGACTGCTTTTACTTTTGACCTGCGGTCTTCCAGGTATTTTGTGTTTGCAAGGATATAATCAACACCCGGAGTGTTTTCCTCACGGAACTGAAGCCCCGCGTCAATCACAATGATTGAGTCTTTGTATTCAATCGCCATCATATTGCGACCAATTTCTTCTACACCGCCCAAAGGAATGATACGGTAGTCACCAGGTCCGAGAGGGGGAATTACAACATTGTCTACGTCTTTTGCTGGGTATGGAGCCATCATGTGGCGAGCTTCAGCTTTTTCTCGCCCTGTTGAGTGTTTCATACGCATTGGCGACTGTGCAGCACCGCGAGGACCACGAAAACCGCCTTGTGGGCGTCCCCCTTGTCTATTGCCGCTATTACGGTTTCCTTGCTGGTGCTGTCCAGGATTTTGCGTAGGTCTTGCTCCTCCGCCAGGCATTTGGGTGCCATGCTGACCTTGCTGGTTCCCATAGGCGCCACGGTTCGCGGAGCGTGTTACTGCACTTCGCGGTCCACGGGCGTTACTGTCACGGCGAGGAAAGCGGCGTGCTCCGTATCCGACTTTTTCTCCGCCCTCAATCTTCTTTGGTTGTTCTTCGTTCATTCTATTATGTATTGGTTAGTAGTTAGTAATTTTTTTAAGATGCAAATATTTTCCACACGTTATCGGTTTCTGTATACCACTGATAAACATTCAAAAATCGTTCTTCAGGTGTTGCAATTGACTCAAGTTTCAGGCCTTTGACGTTTTGAGGAACAACATATAAAAATTCTGGGGAATAAAGGAAAATAGCAGGCGCGTCATTTTGAATTATGTTGTTAAAAGTTTTGTATAGATTTGCGCGTTTATTAATGTCAGTTTCAGTTCGAGCATTTTCCAAAATTTTGTCTACGGCTGGGTTTACGTATGAGGCAATGTTTACACCTGGGTCAAGACGCTGACTTGAGTGCCAAAATGGATAAGGGTCTCCGTCGCTTCCCAGAACCTGCCCAAAGAACAGCGCATCAAATTTTCGTGGGCGGACGACAGTTTCCTTGAGGTCGCCGGTAGAAAAGACATTTATGTTAACGGGAACACCAAGATTCTGCCAAGACGTCTGCAAATTTTGAGCAACCGCTTTGAGTTCGGGAGCGTCTGATGTCGTAAGGTCAAATTGGAGTGTTTGGGTTTGTTTACCGATTTTTTTTGTCCACGTGTTGGTGTCAGTACTAAATTTCCATCCTCCCTTTTGCAGGGTAGTGCGCGCAGACGCTAGGCGGTCCTCGCTGGACGCTTCCTTTTGTGCTGGCACATATCCTGGAGATCCTGGTGGCAGTGCGCCGTCGATAGCGACACCGTATCCAGCAAGAACCGTATTAATAATGCTTTGTTTGTCGGCAACGAGTGTTAGTGCTTTTCGGACAGATGGGTCTGCAAAGATTGGCGCCTGTCCTTGATTGAAGAACACCGCAAAGACACGAGGAAGAGGTGAGTGCAAAACACGATATCCCTGTTCTTCAAGAATTCGTCCGTCCTCTGGCGAGATGCCATTGATTGCATCAACTTCTCCAGACTTTACTGCTTGAACAAGTTCTTCTTCACTGTGGTAAAACATGAAGTTAATGGTATCAATATGTGGTTTACCAAGCGCAAAAGCATCAAATGCTTTGAGCGTATAAGAAACAGGGACTTCGTCACCATCTTTCGTGGTGGTCTTTTCGCTATCAAATTTATATGGTCCTGAGCCTATTGGTTCACGATTATATTTACTCGTATCAAAACGGTTCAAATCAACAGTCTTCCACAAGTGCTCAGGGAGAATCCCCATTGTCGCATTTCCAAGGAATGGAGCGTATGGCTGTGGAAGAGTAAATTGTACTGTTCGGTCATCAATCTGTTCTACACCAACACCGTCCCAGCTTGCTCGCTCTGGACTTTTTGTCCGACTATCTTGAGCCGTCTTTACCGTAAAGACAACATCGCTTGCCGTTATCTTTTCACCGTCCTGCCATACAAGTCCAGGTTTTAAAACAAATGTATACACGAGGCCGTTTGGTGACATTGTGTAGCTCTGTGCAAGATCAGGAATAAATCCGCCCTTCCCATCCGATCGCAAAAGCCCTGAATAAATGAGTGCAGAAAGATCGCGATCTGCGTTAGACCCAATCTCTCCTGTAGCGAGGAGGGGATTAATGTGCGCTGGTGTGTTAAGCACCCCTTCTGTAAGGGTTCCGCCAGACGCGGGAACCTCCACCATAAAGCTATTACTAATTCCAAGCAAAAGAATTGCTGATGTTATGGCAAGTACGCCAACAGCCGTAAAAAATATTTGTTTTTCACGATGAGAAAATGCAGTAAAAACTAGGGCAAAACGCCCCTCTACAGGAAGGGTAAAATGCAAATTTAGTTTTTTCCACGTAGTACGAAAAAAACGTTTGATACGAGATAGAAGATTATTTTTCACGATAGATATACGTGCCAAATTTTTGGAATACTCCTCGTTGCCTATGCACGGATAAGAATCACTGCGAACGCTGAAAAAGCGAATAGTATTGCAGTGACAATTGTAATGTAGAAGAGGACCTTCTCCATTCCACGTCGTGTGTGGTGGATAGACTCATCGCTACCACCAAATGCACCACCGACACCTGCTCCAGACTGCTGGAGAAGTATTGATGCCGTGAGAATGATAGAGAGGACGATCTGCACCCAAGGCAGAAGCGTTACCAGAAATTGCATGGATACCAGCATAGCAGAAAACTAAAAATCATGCAATACACCCGATAAGAAATCGTGCCTCTGGTGGCTTATGGTATACTTTAAGCATTATGGAAGGTTTTCCAAACCAGTCGAATGTCCCAGAGAGAGAAACCGCATCAAAGCGACTCTCTCTTGCGCTTGAGGCGCAGATGAAACTTACCGTAAAGGAGATGCGGTTGCATGGCGAAGAGCATATTCGCGAAATCCCAGAAGGTAAGAAGATCATCATCGCAACGACACATATTTCAGATATTGATATTCCTCTCGTAGCCGCAGCGCTTTCAAAGTATCTTGATATCGCAATAACCAATATGTCGATTCACCATTCTTTTTTAGCTGAACCGAGTACTAATATAGGAATGCGCATAGCAGGGAAAGAAAATTTCATTCCTATTGATTTTAATAAGGACGAGGGTGAAAAGCGTGCTTCATTTAATCCCGACAATTTTGAACCGATGGCAAAAGCGCTTGATGAAGGGAAAGCAATTATTATTGCAGCACATAATCCGGCTCACGGTTGGGCACTTACAAAAGGTGGTTATGGAGCATCCTACTTATCTGATATTGCAAAGGGCGAAGCAGTGATACTCCCGGTTTCGGTGAACCTTGTATCAGAGAAACCTGTTGGCATGCACGAGTCAAAAATCAAAACACTTACCGAAAAACCAGTTGCAGAAATCTATATAAACGAGCCAATTGAATTAGAGAAAATTACGGGAATTAGTGATTTGTCAGATATCATGCACAAACATGAAGAAGGAGTACGACTTACTCCTTTAGAGCGGCAACGATTTTCAGAAATCAAAGCATCGCTTCAGGCTCAATCGGACAGCATTATGAAAAAATTGGCAGCAAGCCTTCCAGAAGAAAAAAGAGGGGCTTATAAAGTCGGTGAAGACACGGAAGCGATGTAGTGTTTTGTCATGCCAGCTTTTCTTTGCGTCACTTTTATATCCATGAAATTATGATAGAGTTAGGGGAATGGAACACGCCCTCAATCTTCTTTTAGCCTATAAATATCTAATCTTTTTACCACTTGCCATTGTTGAGGGGCCTATTATCACTGTCGTTGCAGGCTTTTTAGTGACATTGGGGAAGATGAATATTTTTGTCGTCTATCTGCTTGCGATTGCTGGTGATCTCATCGGTGACGGAGCTCTCTATGGCATCGGGCGCTTTGGTAAAAAATTTATTCGCAAATATGGGCACTATATTGGTGCAAGCGAAGTAAAATTGGACAAAGCAAAAATATTTTTTGCAGAGAAACACAATAAAGCAATTGCGATGTCAAAAATTTTCCATGGCGTTGGTGTTTCGGGTCTTGTTGCCGCCGGTGTTCTTGAGATTCCCTACCTGCGCTACATGAGAACATGTATACTGATTTCGTTTGTTCAATCAGCTGTGTTTTTAGCTATTGGTCTTATCTTTGGTCATGCATACATACAGATTGCACATTATCTTGATTTATATGCAGAAGGTATTCTTGTCACGGTGGTAGTTTTGCTTGCTGGCACGATAATTTACAAGCTATATAAGCGTTAATATATGGATCAACCTTCTCCATTGCGAATTGCCATGATCTGTGACCCCATCGGTGCAAACCATGCGGGGGTGCTCGTCTCTGCCACGCGGTTTGCAGAGCAACTGCGCGATCGCGGACACCACGTTGTTTTTATTGGAGCTCGTTCAAAGCAAAATCCTGACCATGATTACCATCATGATATGCGCGTGTACCGTTTTCGTAGTATCCCTATTCCAAAGTCTGGTGGATGGTCTCTCGCTTTCCCCACCGTGCGTGAAGTGAAACAGATTCTCACTGACGAGCGTATTAATGTTGTGCATATTATTTTGCCGATGTCAGGAGCGATCGTTGCGGTGAAAGCAGCGCGCGACCTGGGGGTGAAAATTGTTGCACATTCGCACTCACAGCCAGAGAATTTGTTTATGGATATGCCAAAAGTTATTCAACCAACGCTCGGTAATCTTTGGAATAAATATCTTGCCTGGGTGTACAGTAAGGCAGAATCAATTATTTATCCTTCAAAAATGGCGCATAGCTTGCTCAGTCATCTTACTGATCCCGGGAAACATTCTGTGGTTATTAGTAATGGAATAAATGCCGCGGAGTTTAGAACTGTTGATGTGGGGGATTTTTACGAGCGATATGCGATACCCCGCGATACAATAAATTTGGTTTTTGTTGGGAGGTTATTCCCCGAAAAATCAATTGATACGCTTATTAAAGCAGTGCCGTACATCACCAAGAGGCATCCAAAGGTTCATGTGATGATCGTGGGGGGTGGCCATTTGCGAAGAAAACTGGAAGTTCTTGCAGAGGATCTTGGGGTAGCACATCAGGTGACCTTTTTAGGTCTTGTAAGCGAGGAAGACAAATTATTTGCGTATAACGCAAGCGATATTTTTGTACTGCCCTCGTTTGCTGAACTTGAAGGGATGGTGGTGCTTGAAGCTATGGCGTGTGGAAAGCCTATTATTATTTCTGATTCAAAAATGAGTGCGTCACGGTATTTTGTTGAAGATAACGGATTTCTTTTTGAAACTGCGAATCCAGAGCATCTCGCGGATCGAGCGTTGCGGTTAATTCTTGATGCCGAACTTCGGAAAGAAATGGGTGAAGCAAGCCGTGAGAAAAGCAAACAGTATGATATCCACCGAAGTGTTGATTCGCTTGAGAACGTGTATCGGGAGGTAACACAAAACAAATGAACGAATGTATATTCCAACCTAGGAACATTTATTACCGAATAAATGATTTTAAGCCAGACAGAAAAACTATCGTGTTTGTCCACGGTCTTTCTGGTAGCTCCTCTGCCTGGTCCCTCTATGAAAAAGATCTTAAATCTACGTTCAATATTTTATCATTTGATTTGCGTGGTCACGGTAAATCAGGGAAGCCCCGCTTGTATGAGGACTACAAAATTGATGATTTTGCCGATGATCTTTTTGAACTCACCGAACATCTTAAAATCCGGAGTTTTATATTGGTTGGGCACTCGCTCGGGTCACTTATTGTGTTGGCGTTTTTGAAAAAACATCAAGATCGGGTTTCAAAAACAATATTTCTTGCACCAAATTTTTCTGTAAAAAAAATGCTTGGCGCGAGGATTGTCAGTCCTTTTGTTTCCGCAGGTGTGTCTCTGTTCAAACACATTCCATTTGCTGGGGGGAGAGGCAAGCATATCGATTATTCCAGATTCCCAAACTCAGGGGATTGGAATATTCCAAGAATGATCGCAGATATCAGCAATACCACGCTTCGTGTATATTTGTACGCGACAAAACAGACGTATGACTTTGACGGCGAAAATTTTTTAGCTAAAATCTCCACGCCAACCTTGATTATTCACGGCAAAAAGGATACCATTTTCCCCGTACGCTATGGGACCATTATGGCGAGCAAAATACCCGGAGCAGAGCTCGTCCTCCTTGAGGACGCAGATCATATTCTTGTTTTAAACAAACATGAAGAAATAATGAGAGAAATTCTAAACTTTATTAACAAATAACACGATACCCGTAATGCTTTCAACGATTAAACAACGATATAAAATATGTGGTTCCGACAGGACCTATATTTTTTCAGCAGCAATTGCAGCGGTGGCGCTTATGATAAGCGGTGTCGTTAATTATCTTGCAGGTGTCTATTCAACAGAACAAGCAAGCAATGCGGTCACTGATATTATTTTAAGTAATACGCGAGTTTACAACGTTGATGCGATCTTTGTGTATGGATCTTTTATTCTCATTGCGTTTATTACGTTTCTTCTCGTTATCCACCCAAAACGCATCCCGTTTGCTCTCTATACGTTGTCCTTGTTTATTGTTATCCGATCGTCCTTCGTTTCAATGACGCACCTAGGGCCGTTTCCAACGCACGCGGTGCTGGATCTTGGAAACGTTGCAAGCAAATTTATTTTTGGCGGAGACCTGTTTTTCTCTGGGCATACGGGTATTCCATTTTTAATGGCGCTCCTCTTCTGGAAAAATCGCGTTCTCCGTTATATTTTCCTCGTATGGTCTGTGGTGTTTGGAACCACAGCCCTTCTTGGACACCTACACTATACGATTGACGTACTTTCTGCGTTTTTCATCACCTTTACTATTTTTACTATGGCTGAGCATTTTTTCAAGAAAGAACGGGCACTGTTCTTAAGCGAGGAACGATAGCGAAAAAGTATAAAAATTGCTCCATACGGGAATCTTGCATTTTCATTTATAGCGCTATACTATAGTGGCATTGCGCCAACAGGCGCTTTTGTGCGCTTTTATCAAGATCTTAATTTTAAACTTATATCATTATGACTACAAAACGAAAGATCACACCACTTGGCGACCGAGTATTGGTACGCGTAGACCAGGTAGAAACAAAAACTAAAAGCGGCATCATAATTCCCGATACGGTTGGCAAAGAGCGCCCAGAACAAGGCGTTGTTGTTGAGGTCGGCGTTGGTCGTACTACCGACCAGGGCGTACTCATTGCCCCAAGTGTAAAACGTGGCGATACGATTATTTTCTCAAAGTATGGCCCTGATGAAATAAAAATTGATGGTGAGGAGTATTATATTTTGAACGAGTCCAATATTTTAGCAGTTATTAAGTAAATAAAATAAACTTATGGCAAAACAAATGCTTTTTAACGCTGACGCACGCATTGCTCTTCGCGCTGGTATCGACAAGGTTGCTGATGCAGTAAAGATTACGCTTGGACCACGAGGGCGGAATGTCGTGCTTGATCGTGGCTATGGCGCACCAACCATCACCAATGATGGTGTTTCTATCGCGAAAGACATTACTCTCCCAAACAAATTTGAAAATATGGGGGCAGAAATTATTAAAGAAGTTGCTACCAAAACCAATGAAATTGCCGGAGATGGTACAACAACTGCCGTCGTTCTCACTCAAGCTATTGTTGCGGAAGGGGTAAAACAAACAACGATGGGTGTTAATGCAATGGGTATCAAGCTCGGTATTGAGGGAGCAAAAGATGCCGTGGTGAGCGCGCTCAAAGACCTTGCGAAACCAATCAAAAGTAAGGAGGAGATTATGCAGGTTGCAACTATCTCGGCTGAGTCAAAAGAGCTTGGCCGCATCATTGCAGATACTATTGAAAAAGTGGGTAAAGACGGCGTAGTGACCGTAGAAGAGTCACAGTCTTTTGGAATTGAGCGGGAGATCGTTGAAGGACTTCAGTTTGATCGCGGATACGTTTCTTCCTACATGGTTACCAACCAGGAACGAATGGAGGCAGAATATCGCGACGTGCCAATTCTTTTGACTGATGCAAAAATTACAGGGGTTAAAGAAATCGTGCCGCTTCTTGAGAAACTTGCAGCGACAGGGAAAAAAGATCTTGTTATTATCGCTGACGATGTTGAAGGAGAGGCGCTCGCAACGTTTGTAGTAAATAAACTTCGAGGCGGGTTTAATGTTCTTGCGATTAAGGCGCCAGGGTACGGTGACCGCAAGAAAGAGTTGCTCGGAGATATCGCTGTGACAACGGGCGCGATGGTAATTTCTGAGGAGCTTGGATCAAAACTTGAGACCGCCGAACTTTCTATGCTCGGTCGTGTAGCAAAGGTGGTTTCAACAAAAGACTCAACCATTATTGCTGGAGGGAAAGGAAAGAAGTCCGATATTCTAAACCGTGTCGCAACACTCAAAGCACAGATGAAGCAGTCTGAAAATAAGTATGACATTGAAAAACTAGAAGAACGTATTGCGAAACTTTCAGGCGGTGTTGCCGTTATCAAAGTAGGTGCAGCAACAGAAACCGAAATGAAATATTTGAAGCTCAAGATTGAGGACGCAGTAAATGCGACAAAAGCTGCAATTGAAGAGGGGATTGTGCCAGGAGGCGGAACAGCGCTCATCAAAGTTGCAACAATTGTTGCTGCAAAAGCAAGAAAATTGGCAGGCACAAACTTTGATGCAGAGTACAAAGTTGGATGGGATCTTCTCTTGCGCGCACTTGAAGCGCCACTTCGACAGATTGCGATTAATGCGGGAAAAGATGATGGAGCCGTTATTGTAGAAAAAGTTCGCAACGCAAAAGGGAATGCAGGTTATGATGCCGTCGCTGACACGATTGTGCCAGACATGCTTCTCGCAGGGATTATCGATCCCGTGAAAGTAACGCGAAGCTGTGTAGAACGCGCAGCTTCTGCGGCAGCAATGCTCCTCACGACGGAGGTTGCCGTTACAGACGAGCCAGAAAAGGAGAAACCAGCTTCCCCAGAAATGGGCGGGATGGGCTATTAACGGGGTTTGAAAGTAATTGCAAGGTTTTAACGTACTATACAGAGTGCGGGCATTCTCTTTTGGGCGAATTTGTGCTATAATAAGGAGGTAAAATTATTAAATAGAATAAAAAATTATGAGTATTACAAATATTATTTTGATTGTTTTGGCATTGGTTATTTTGTGGGCAGTTATTTCTTACAATGGTTTTGTAACACTCGTAAACCGCACAAAGGAAGCTTGGGCAGATATCGATGTTCAGCTTAAGCGTCGTTATGATCTCATCCCAAACTTGGTAAACACGGTGAAGGGATATGCAACACACGAAAGTGAAGCATTTGAAAAAGTTTCTCAAGCGCGAGCCGCAGCGATGGGTGCAGGGTCACTTGCAGAAAAAGGTGTTGCAGAAAATAATCTTGCAGGTGCGTTGAAAAGCGTATTCGCGATTTCTGAGGCATACCCAGAGCTCAAGGCAAATCAAAACTTTCTCTCATTGCAAGCAGAACTTTCTGACACAGAAAATAAAATTCAAGCAGCACGTCGCTTCTACAACAGCAACGTTCGCGATTTGAACACGAAGATTGAATCATTCCCTGGCAATGTTATTGCAGGCACATTTCATTTTGCGAAGCAGGAGTTCTTTGAGCTTGATGAAAGCAACGCGGCCGCAAAGGAGCCGGTGGCTGTATCATTCTAGTTAGCAGTTACGAACCAAATGGCGACACTATATACGTATCAGTCAAAAAATGTCCGAAAAACATGGCTCTTGATGACCGTGTTTTTTGTCGTTGTCATCGGAATCACCTGGGCGTTTAG
>JAKANJ010000006.1 GCA_021823825.1 bacterium
TGAGCTCGCCAATTTTTTTGATGTTTGAGAGTGGAGAGCGCAACTCGTGAACCATCATTGAGGTAAAGTCATTGCGCATTATTTCTGCCTGTTTTTCTGCGGTGATATCATGGAAAATAATCGCCGCTCCCAAGAGCTGCCCTTTTGCATTTATTACATTTGTTTTAACGGGAGAAACGATAATCTGATAATATTTCTCTCCAAGCTGGATGTCGTTAATAGTAAGCGTTTTGTCCAACTTCATCGCCCCCTCAAGCTTTGCTTGGATATCGAGCGCCCCGTGCAATGCATCTATGAAGTCAAAAATTGTAGGGGGAGTATTTTTTTTATATCCAATAATCTCCTTTGCAGCAGGGTTGGCAGCAACAATCCGGTATTCGCGATCGGTCATCACAACACCCTCTATCATGCTCTCAAGAGTAGCGGCAACCTTCCCTTGCTCAGTCCGTATGACTTCTTCAAGTTTCGTCATTGCCTGTGAGGCCTGATTTACAATCTTGTATAAAATTTCAACTTCCTTACCCTTGTAAAGCCCTGCCTTTGTATGCGAAACCGTAAGAATGCCGACAAGCTGTTCACCGATAACCAAAGGGATGTTGAAGAACGATTCCACGGGCTCGTTTATATCTTCAAGCATTATTGCTCCCGTGACGGACTCATCAATCGGGACATTCGTCATATCTTTACTAAGCAACGCCGAGAGTGAAGAGACCATCCGCGTACGAATATCTTTGATGAACTGCGAAGAGACAGAGCGTTCAAGGTCAACCTTGAAAACAATATTCGATGGCTTGAGGAGCATATACGAAACAGCACTGTACTCAAGAAGCTGATTGAGTGAGCCCGTTATAACATCAAGGATTTTCTCAATATTGAGAGAGTAGCCTGTCCTGTCCGCAATCTCCTTGAGAATTGCAATTTCATATAGCCGATGCTTGGCATCACGTTCTCTGTCTTCTAGGTTGCGACGAATGCGTCGTACACTCAAGTACATAAAAACCACCACCGCAACGAGCAAGGTACTAAAAACTCCAACAAGCCAATAGAATTCACTGGAAGCCATGAAACTAGTGCGTATCGGTTATCCCTGGATATTTCGTAAAAATTGGGCCGAGAGCATTTCTCACAATCTGCCCCGAAAGCTCGACATAGCTATCAATAAGTCTTTTGAGTGCGTCCGCAGGATCTCCTTTAATGCTTTTCACCTCACTCCCCTCACCCATCTCAATCTCTGGAATTTTTTGCGCACGCATAATCGCCATTTCTGGCCCAAGGATAATACTCTGCTTTGCGATAATTTCTGACATCACTGATTTATATTGTTCGTACTGTTCCATATTAATTGCTCTACTTATTCACCCTTAATAACATCGAGTAACTTACTTGCCGCAAATCCCATAGAAATGAAACCTGCGATAAAAAGCAAGTCGTGCGTCATCTTTAGATAGAGGTGCCCTATTGTTGTTTGTAGCCACGGAATGTCTGTAGCGGCGCTCAAAAAAATGAGTGTCATTCCGACACTAAAGAGCGTAAGAACTTTCCCAAAAATACCACCGTGCATTTTGCGGCCGCCCACCCACACCATAATGCTTGTCACCAAAGCAATGATAAGCACTGACCACAATGAAAGAATTTCAAATATTTTTGATTGATCTTCAATCCCAATGAGCGTCTGAAGCGGCCCCGCAGTACTGCTCATTTGTGCAAAAAGCACTCCAGGCAAAACCAGCCCAGCGAATGCCCCCATATAGATTCCAATGTGCTTCATAATAAAACTTTTCCTCGTTAGCTAGTAATGCTCCTATTGTATTACTAAACACGATTTTCCCCAAGGCTTTGATAATATTACTTGCAAGCAATTTCCAGGTTTATAAGATTGCTCTGCATCTCGGTAAAATAGTCCTGCCCATGGGCAATATCATCAGGAGTAAGCCCTTCAATAGGATTCAGCACAAGCGTCTGCGCGCCGACCTCTCTTGCAATCGTTTCCGAAAGCTTTGGACTCGCTAAGCTTTCAAAGAAAATGTATTTTATGTTGTCTTTTTTTGCGAGCTGGATGATATCACTGAGCTGTCGTGGCGACGGTTCAGAGTCTGGGGACAAGCCAGCAATTGGAATTTGGTTCAAATGATACGCTGTTGCAAGGTAACCAAATGCTGCATGAGAAGTAACAAAATCTCTCTTCGTGCAAGATGAAAGACCTTTTTGGTACTGTGCGTCAAGGTCGCTGAGTTTCAATTTAAGTGCCTGGGCCTGGGCCTCATAGTATGCCGTGTTTGCAGGGTCCACTGCTTCAAAGCCGGCTTTAATCTTATCTACCATCTGCTCAGCCAATGGTGGAGAGAGCCATACATGCGGATCAACAACGGTGTTCCCTCCCTCAGCGAGAGTCTGATTTATAATATCTTGCCCCGCCACCACAATGAGCGTATGCGAGGGATTAACAACTTCTTTTATTTTGTCCCCCCAGGTTTCGAGACTTCCTCCATTCAGAACAAGCAACTTACTGTTCACAATCGCTTTGATGTCTTGCGGACTTGGTTCGTAGTCGTGTGGTTCATTTCCTGCAGGCGTTATGTTTATAACGTTCGCCTTATCGCCACCAATTTGTGATGCAAAAAAATAGAGTGGATAAAAGCTCGTCGTGACCTGCAGACGCGTATCGTTTTGAGTATTACTGGTTGTCCCTATTTTGTCCTTTATGGACAAGATGATCGCGCCAGCAATGATAATAAGGAATAGAATTGGAACTATTTTTTGTTTGTTCATAGAGTTAATTGTATTTTATTTTGCGCACGAAAAGCAAGCTATATAAAATAGTCGATTACAATTGCACCAAAACCACACTGAGGATCCCCAACAAAATGCCAATCTTGTTTACGATGGTTAGATTTTCATTAAACAAAACGACGCCAGCTAGCACAACGGTAACAAGATTGAGAACGGTAAAAATAGTAATCGCCTTTGAAAGCATCTCAAATCGGAGTGAATTTGCCCAGATGACCGTGCCTAGGCTGTATAGGGCAACCCCTCCCCAGAGGAATATACTTCTCGCGTTCACTGACCAATACTTAAAAAGAACGTCTGCAACAATTTCAAAAAGAACGGCAACTCCAACGAGATAAAAAAATGCGTATTTCATTCACTAGAGTATACCATCCTTGTAAATAGGTTAATGGAGTATTTTACAAATTTTTATATTTTCGCCAAGAAGATGCGCCTAATTGAGTAATTGCCAAACAGGGATTTCTCTGGTATTATCGAGCCTTATGGATACACAAAAACGCCTTATTATTTGGATTTCAGCGATATTAGTAGTTGGCATCATTGGTATTGGAACCTACGAGGTTGCCACCGCAAAGCCAGCACAGTTACCCGTCGCAAATGGGTCGCTTAGTATGCCGCTCGATGCCACAGATCACACAAAGGGTGCAAGTAAACCAGAAGCAACGGTTGTTGAATACAGTGACTTTGAATGTCCTGCCTGCGCAGCATACCAGCCCATGGTTGAAGCGGTATATGCTCAATACAAAGACCGTATTTCGTTCACCTACCGTCATTTCCCCCTCCCTCAACACTTAAACGCACCGATTGCAGCCTATGCAGCAGAAGCCGCAAGCAACCAGGGGAAATTCTGGGAAATGGGCGATATGTTGTTTAATGGCCAAAACGACTGGGTGCAACTGGACACTGCTTCAGCTCAAGCGGTATTTGCAACGTACGCACAAAAACTTGGCCTTGATATGACAAAATTCAAAGCAGATGAGAACAGTGATGCCGTAAAGAGCAGGGTCGAGCGCGACCTTCAGAGTGGCACCGCCTCAGCTATTGACCACACGCCAACATTCTTCATCAACGGCAAGATGGTAAACAACCCACAATCAGAAGCAGAGTTTAAGGCACTCATTGACTATGCAATCACGCATCCCTAATTGGCTTCTTGTAGCAATTATTCTTGCTGCCCTTGTAGGGTTTGGGGACAGCGCTTTTCTTCTGTCAAAACACATTTCAGGAGCGCCTATTCCTTGTTTTATTGTGACCGGTTGTGATTCTGTCACAAACTCGGCATACTCATTCTTTCTCGGCATACCCGTTTCTGCAATAGGTGTTGTGTTCTATCTTTCAATGGGTTTTTTGGTAATGCTCTACTGGGACACAAAGAAAACACTATTCTTAAAACTTATATCTGTCGGAACCGTTGTTTGCCTTCTTGCTTCATTGTATTTTTTGTACATACAGGCATTTATTCTTAGGGAGTATTGCGTGTACTGCCTTATTTCTGCAATTACCTCAGCAACACTGTTTACCCTTGGCATGATACTGTTGAAGAAACTTCGTGCCCCCAAGGTTCTTGCGTAAGTATCTACTCACCACAAAACAAAATATCGCCACGATGCATGCATCGTGGCGATATTTTGTTTAGCAAAACTATTCAAATAGTTTGGGCTCCTCTTCTTCATTACGCATATTCAACGTGATAACGAGGATAAAGACAAGGAATGTTAAATAAGAAGGAAGGAAAAACACTCCAATCAGGTTTAGGGCTGTTTTGAGCGCAAGCGCGGGGACAATTGCATATAAGCTCATTTTGTATGCACCGCCATAAGAGAGCGGGATCTTTTTAATCCATCCAATAAGAAGCGGGATAAGCGCAAAGATGAATAATACGCCAAGGTAAATGAGGTATCCAAGCATCAGGAGTATGTACATAACAATGACGGCGACAACCGCAATCAACGCAAACGAATGCTGGATCGTTGCAACCCACGAGAGAAGCACCGCCTGGCTAAGCGTGTGGAAAGGTGCACCTCGCAAAGACTGGATATTAATCTGCCCCCCATCATTGCTTGTTACAATGTCATTTTTTGTAATTAATATGTATGTTTTGTAATCTGCAAAAGTTTTTTTATCAAAGTCATGTGTCGTATCAACAACAAGAATATTCTGCATGGTGCCAATCGTTGATGTCGCGCCGTCGGTGGTTCTTATTGGTACAAAGTAGGGCATTGCAACATTTGCGGAAGCCTGCCCTTTCTCAACGTTAACAGTGAGGTCTGCGGGGAAATATGTTCTCACTAGTCCGGGTGCTTTGTCATTTATAAAAGCAAGGCCAATAGGGATAAAAAAGATGCCTAGGGCAATCGTCATCACTGCTGAAAAGATTAACGTGCTTTTGAAATAGAAACGAAATGCATCCGCGAAAGATGAATCAGGCGTTTTTTGGTAAAAGGCAGGATTATAAACTGCCTTTTTAAATGTTTTATAAAGATTTTTCATAAGTTGTAGTATAACAATCTGTTCGTTTGGCGCAATGATGCGTGGCAAGCTTATTGCTTATTATTTTTTATCTAATTTTTGTATAATTTCCAGTATCATTTCATTCTGATTTTCTAGGTGCTGCAAAATTGTTTCAATCTCCACTTCTGCCTTTGTATTCACCTCAAAATCTGCCTGGGCCCGAGCCTCCGCATGGCGACCCTGGAGGTTTTGTCCGATCATAATAAGCGGCATCAAAAAAATCTGGATCATATTTGAGATGAAAAGCCAGAGGACAAATGCTGGATAGGGGTCAAACCGGAGATTTGCCGGTGCAAAAATGTTCCAGCAGAGCCACCCTGTGGTCCAGAAAAAAATAAGGAAAAAGAAACCCATTGTTCCAATATTTTCCGTTATCCAAACTGCCATACGATCCAAAGCACTCAGTCGTTCGCGGTGCTCTACGTTAGGATTTCTGACAGGCTTTTGAAGATGTTTCAGTTTTTCAAGTGAAATAGGTTGGTATTTAGGCATAGATAAAGAATACCATAAGTCAACGTAGATAAAAAAATCCCCACACATTTCTGTGCGGGGATGTTGGTTTCTGTGCCGATATTGTTAGGGTTAGGCAGTAATGGTCAAGGCGAGGTGCTCTGCACCCCGACGCTTGCCCATCCAAAGGTAGCCCCAGCGCCATTTCCTGTTTTCCGCTCGAAAGAGACAGAGAACAAAGCGGCTTCCGCCCTGGTCCTCGAGAATATTCCCGAAGAACTCAAACACCGAGGTCCCTCTTTGCTGATAGAGGGCTTCGAGGGTTTGGTGTTCCCACTCATTCCACAGCGCGAGAAAAGCTGAAGCACCGAGAAGAATGTTCCTTCCATCTCGCAAGCGACGCAACTTCTCCTCGCCAGAAATGACTAGCCCGTCCTCCTTGCTGAAACAGTTTTCGAAATTGATTGCGCCAAAATCAATTTCGGTCAACGCCATGGCTCTGCGATCTTGTTCGCCGGGGATGTCCTTGATCGCCCCGTTCGTGCAGGTCGCCTTCGGCGTTGCGAGGATTCTTCGCGGGGGAAGAATTTGCATGCCGGGTCGTGCAGATGAACTGTTCATGAGACTCTCTCTTTCTTCGGCTTTTCGCCAGTTGGTTGGAGTTTTGAGGACCCTATCAAAGAACCTTTCCCACATTATACACCATAAATATACTATTTGTCAAGTACCCAAACGGCCCTGAATAGCAGGAGCGGGCGCCACCTATAGGTGGCGCCCGCTTCCCTTTTCTCCTCCTGCAATGGCATCCTTCTTTATGCCTGCAAAAGGCTCGGTGCAGAAATTATTCCGCCCTGCAATTCATACAAGTTTTTATCGTTGTCTCGCCTCATAATCAAAACTGCTTTTGATGAACGGTTCCCCGATCGGCAGTACACAAAATACGTTTTTGAAGGGTCAAGTTTTTTGATGTTATCCTCAAAGCTCGGATCCTCAAAATCAATATTTACTGCAGATGCAATATGCCCTGCATCAAATTCTGCTGGTGTTCTTACATCAAGCAAAACTGCGTTGGGAGTACTTTTATATTTAGCGATGAAGCTATCGCCACTCAAAAGGGGTACGCTTCCCCGATTACCCAAAGCAAACAACGTTAGAATTGCGGCAAGCACTCCCGCCCCTATCAATACTGATTTTCGTGTTGATTTCTTCATGGATGACTAGGCAAGCAACTCTGCAAAAACTTCTGGCTGAAAGCCCACAATAATTTCTCCGTTGATATCAATCACCGGCACCCCCATCTGACCGCTTTTTTCAATCATCTCTTTTGCACGCGCACGGTCCTTTGTTACATCAACGTCTTCAAACGCAACGTTGTTTTTCTTGAAATAGTTTTTTGCATAAATGCAGTATGGACACGTTGGTGTTGAATATACGATTACTTTGTTATTTTTCATGATTTTTTATTAAATTACTTATATTTACAAATAAATTTTTTGAGATCGAGAACCAGTTTTCCCTGTGGAATTAGGTAGCAGATCCTCTTGCCTTCACGTTCCGATTCAAGCAACCCAACCTTTGCAAGAGTTTGCAAGTGGTGGGAAGCGGTAGCGATGCTGACGCCCAGATCGCTTGCTATGTCAGAAACACAGGCCCGCTTTGCATCAAAAAGGTAGCAGAGAATCTTCAGCCTACTTGGATCTCCTGCAGTCTGGAGCTTTTGGGCTAAGTTCTCAATTTCTTCAACTTTTTTTGCTGACTTCATAAAAGTACATTCAAATGTACGTTTGAATGATATACCATAACCCATTCCCTGTCAAGACCATTGCCTTTTCTCCCGCAGACTCCTTTTGTGGGCCAATAATACATGGTACGATATGCTTATGAACCTCAAGAGTATTATTATTTACTTTATTACGGGCGGCTTGTTTACTACATTAATCGTCGTCCTTGAAGAAAACAGCTTCAGGCTCCTATCGGGACTTGCAACGCTCATCCCCGTATTTACGCTCGTCTCGTATATTTTTATCGGCCAGGCGAAAGGAGGACTTGCGGTCGGCCAACATTCAAAGTTCGTACTAGTCGGAACACTCATCTCCTGGGTTCCCTACATGCTCACGGTCGCCTACCTTGCTCCCAAAATCGGTCCCCAAAAGGCAATTGTTTACGGAATGGTTGTCTTCTTTATCCTCGCTACTGCGTATATTCTTGTTGTGGGGAAATATAACTTGTTTCAATAAATCGACGGGAGCAAACACTTTAACGTGCATTTCCTAGGTAAACGTTATATGAACGATCTCAGAATCGGTCCCCACACGCATCGGCGGGCCCCACGTGCCAACACCACTTGATGTGTAGACAAACATTTCTCCCTGTTTCTGTAGACCGTAGCCAAATCCCTTATAAACAAAGTTCGCAATATACCCGAGTGGCCACATTTGCGCCTTGTGTGTATGTCCTGAAATTTGAAATGAGATACCCGCGTCGTGCGCAATATTGATATTTTTAGGCTCGTGTTTTAGTAAAAGAGAAGGCTTGTTTTTTTGCAAAGGAAGCCGCGCAAGAATATTTTGAAAATCCTCCCAGTTTGCAGTGTTGCGGTAATCAACGCCAACAATCTGCAATCCATCAACTTCTACCATCTCATCAAGCAACGGACGAATGTTCGCAGAACGCACTGCCGCGACAAAGGCGGTACTGTCACCTATTTCCTCATGATTGCCTGTTACAAAATACGTGCCAAGCTTGCCCGTAAATCCCTTGAGTGGCGCAACAAGCTCCCTGACATCAGAAGCACCCGTACCATCATAGAGATCTCCCCCAATAAAAATTATATCGTGTGGCAATGCATTGACCGCATCCACAATTTTTTGCGCATACGCTGAACCGTAGAGTTGCCCGAGGTGGACATCGCTAATCCACACCGCATTTCTCCCTTTCCATATTTCTGGCAAATTTTGCAAAGAGACTTCAATTTTTGAAATGCGGATTCTTCTATTGTGCAGAATCCCATACGTACTCACAACCAACGCACCCGCAAGGAGGATCTTGCCAATACTGAACGCTGGCAAAAATGGGACCATTAGCACTAACCCGTACAAAAAAGCCGCAAAGAAAAGATACGTAAAGAGCCCAATCCAAATAGCAGAAAAACGATAAAACCAACGAGTAAACCAATTGTAATATTTCATCCCCACAATTGATGCAAGAATAAAACTTCCCGACAAAACAAACAGTGCGAAACCCAAGATTAGCAAATTTCCGTCTTTGGTAATTCCGAAGATTCCCGCAACAGCTTCATATACCACCCAGTTGGCAATAAATAAAAAAAACGAAAACGCGGAAATAAAAAGTATGACAATTATTGGTCTTGGTAACGAAAGAAGTTTCATGGTGATGATAATAACTTTTTATTTTGTCCGCCGATGCTTTCTCTGCGCGGTACTCGCATGAAAGTACCCTTCTCGCTGTAAAATTTCTATTTTTGTTTTCGCTCCTCTATTGTATTGTCCAGGTCTACCATCTGCGCGAATAACCCGATGGCATGGAATTTTGGGGTCATAATTTTTACTCAAAATAGTGCCGACCGCGCGAAACGCCATCGGACTTCCTGCCCTTTTTGCCACTTCTTTATAGGTAAGAATGTGTCCTTTTGGAATCTTCCTTACCACTTGATACACTTTTTGCGTAAAGGAAACCATACGTGGTACGCAACAAGAACATTAATTTAACAATGGTGAGTCCTCGCTAGAAACCTCTAGGGCTTACTTATTTTTGAAAAGCTCCGAGAACTTCAGTTTTGCAACAGCAAAAAGGTAAATGATTTCAAGCAATCCAAGAGTATTTACAATGAGAAGGATGCCAAACCACCATGGCTGACTTCGCTTTGCAGAATGCCAAAGTGCGAGCCCTTTCCAGAAAATGCTCCAGAGCAAAATAAGAGAAACTCCTGGCCAAAATCCATGCATCCACCCTGGTGCTCCACCACCAAAACTTCCGTAAAAATTGTTCATTTTTGTGTTGTTTATATTTATAATACTACTCCCCTAGTATAGCATAACGCGATACGTGGACAGCGACGTCACGCCCTTGCTACGACATTTTTTCTAACGTAGTATACTTAGAATATGGATAAAACACTTACCATAAACAAAACAAAAACTGCTCTCGTTGTTATTGATCTGCAAAAAGGCATCACGGGAAGAGAGGCAAAACCACACTCATCCAAGCAGGTTATTGAAAATGCCGCTCGGTTATTAGACGCTTTCCATAAAAATGAAATGCTTGTTTTTTTGGTTCGCGTCGGTTCAGCGCCAGACCAGAAAGACCGATTAAACCCAGAGGCTGAGGTCTCTTGGGCTGGCAGTGGAGCACCGCTTCCCGCAGACTGGAGCGAGCTCGTCCCAGAGCTACGAACGGAGAACTCAGACTTTATCATTACAAAAAAACAGTGGGGTGCATTTTATGGAACAGAAATTGACCTTGAGCTGAGGCGCCGCAAAATTGAAACGATTGTCCTGTGCGGAATTTCCACCAATATTGGAGTAGAGAGCACCGCGCGCTTTGCCTATGAGTATGGATATAACCAAATTTTTGTTGAAGATGCTATGTCGTCGCAAACAGTAGAAGAGCATGAGCATACGATAAGAAAAATATTTCCAAGAATTGGACTGATTCGCAAGACAGAAGAAGTCTTGTCGGCGATTAATAACTAGTGGTTGCACATCCCAACCCAGGTAGCGAATAATCTATCTTTCCGATATAATTACACCAATGACAGAAACTACACAGACCGCTGTTTGCCCTGTTTGCCACCAACCAATTCAACCTGAGTATTATTTTTGTCCGAATTGCGGAACGAGCCTACGACAAGCTCCCCTTTCTACTTCTTTGTCGTCACAGCTTAAACTTTATGCATTTAGCATTATTTTGCCATGGATTCTTTTTATAATGGTCACGAAATGGAAAGGACTTGCTTACGCAAGATCAAAAGACCCAAAAGAAAGACAGATTGGCATGATAGCGTGGGTACTTATTATTTTTTCTACAATTTTTACATTTTGGCTTGCGTATGTTTTTACGCAGCAAGCAATTCAATCATCTATAAGCAGTATCAACGCCGACCTGTCGTTTTAAAAGTGCCCAAACACCTGTGCTGGAACATTTATACAAAAAACAAGCCCTCGGCTTGTTTTTTTGTATAAGATATATTCCCAACAGTTATTTTTTTACCTGAATAGAAATTTTTCGCGACGCGATCTCCTTGTTTGCTTTCGGTAGAGTCACTGTCAGCGTACCATTTTTATATTCGGCAGAAACCTTATCTTTTTGAACATCTTGCGGAAGTGCTATCACGCGTTCAAAAGAGCCTTTTTTGATTTCCTTATGATAATAGTGCTTCTGTTTTTCTTCTTTTTCTTCTTCGTGCGCTCCAGAAACGCGAAGCATGTTATCCTCCACAGAAACATTGATCTTCTCTGGGTCAACTCCTGGTATGTTCATTTTTGCCATTACGTTTTCCCCCTCTTCATACACATCCACAGCCAAATCTGTGCCTAGATCTTTGAACGTGGTGAGTGGAAAATCCTCAAAAAAGCGTTCAACGTCGCCGAACGGTTCCCATTTTATGATTGCCATATTCTTATTAATTAGCTAATAAAAACGAGGGCCATACCAACAGAAAAAATTCTGCCCTTCCCAAAATTGTATACTTGCGTAGCGTTTTTGCAACCAAACCAACTCATTTGTAATCCTACATTTACCACAGGCTTAAAAACTGTTTGAGAGCCGGGTAGACCTACCCCAGAACACTTTTGCACAAATTTGAGATTTATTTTACTTTAGAATTTATTTTCTTTTTTAATTTATTGTTAAATTCTACAAACTGCTTTTCGGTCATTTTTTGGTTATCCCATCCATTGAGGCTTATCTGGTCGTTGGCATCTCGCGGAAGTAGGTGAAAATGTGCATGAAAGATATATTGGTCAGCTACCCTCCCATTGTTAATGAGAACGTTGTATCCGCCATGATCGCGCTCCAGCACTGCACCAATTTTTTGAATTGTAAGCAGGAGTTCGCTAAGCACATTGTGTGGAATCTCATGCAAAAGTACATATCTTTTTTTAGGAATAACGAGAATATGCCCGTCCTCTTTTGAGGGAATACTGATGGACATAAATGCGAACGTATTTGGGGTTTCATATAATTTGATTACTGGAAATCCGTTGTTGTGCTTGCGTTTATATACACCGTTCGCAAAATCCGAAAAGAGGTAAACGCGTGCTTCAATCCCCGTAATAAGCTTTGGTATATTGTCATGAATATATTTTACGGTCCTGCCAATCATAGACTCTACCGCAATTCTGTTTGTGGCGTAATCTTTTACTTCGTCCTCAATATCAAGAACTGAGCTGTGCTCGTCTTTAACAAGCTCATTGAACAGAACTGCATGTGCATAGCCAAATTCTTTTTTGATAAACTCCGCGTGATCCTCTGACATTGCAATCACGAGGTCGTACTTCTTGAGCATCGCTTTATTGAGCTTGTGTTGTTTATGGTCAAGATTTTTAACTCCAAGAGTTTTAAGGCTCGCAAGGACCTCTTTGTCTACTGGTTGCTTTTCCGCTCTTGTACCAGCAGAAAATACCTCCCATCCTTTGATTTTATGATCTTTAAGATAGTGCTTCAGAAGGGCTTCAGCTGAAAAACTTCTAAAAATATTTCCCGTACAAACAAAAAGGACTTTGCGGGTAATTGGTCTATGGGAATTATTTTTTCGCATTGTGCCATCATAACACAAGGTTCGTAGTCACTGCATCTTTCGAGGTCTGCAGGCCACGGGAAGCCCCAATATGAGAGTAGCCGCCAGGCTGTCCTTGTTTTTAGATCTTTCTGCTGTCGTATGCCCAGTGTAGTAGTGCCTGTCTCTGTCGGGGTCGGCAACGTGCATCACCCGCCCTGCAATGTGCCCGGACCTGAGCGATGTGCCTCGTCATCATACGCCATCGCTTGATCTGTCGAATATCCTCTGCTGGAATTCGTCGCCCCATATAATATCTGCAGTACCACTGAAACCACCCTCGGGGGTCTTCTTTGTAGATCCAACCTTTCTTTTTCCAAACCGAAAGTGGCTGACTTGCGTTGATCTTAAAATAATTCAGTTCTGGATCGTGCGTATATATCCCCTTCTTCTGAAATTTTGCTTTTGTGAACCAGCTCTTTGGAAACTCTTTCGTACAGTCTCTCATGTAGACTCCACCAAACACACCAAGCGCGAGCATTTCCTGTGGCGAGAGACCTGGTTTAAACTTCGTATCAAAATTCTTACCGACTGGTTCGGTAAGTTCGTATGTATAACCCTGCTGGAATTTATCGTTTACTGTTACGGTCTTTTTCCGCATGAATATTTGTTATCGATTTACAAGGTATATGACCAACAGAAGCAGTCCACCCCACCAGCCGATGTCGGAAACAATGAGAGTTACCATGATCTTCTTTTGCCAGGAAGCCGGCAGGAGTTCTCCAGACAAGCCATCTTTCTCACGTTGTAATAAAAACGGACTGACTTTGAAAGACAGGAAGTAGCCGTTCAAGATAAGCGCCAGCGCGATCACTGCATGAATGAGTGGGATACCGGCAAAGCTTTGACCGCGGTAAAAAATTAAACCGCCGATAATGGCGAGCATAATGCCTACCCAGATCATCGGCTTGGTCACTTTGTGTGTGCGCGTCGTGGCCTCGGTCCAATATGATGACTTTCGTCCGAGAAAGCCGTGAATATCGATGACTGTTACTGCGCCAAGCCCGATCACAAAACCAGCGAGGAAAAGAAACAATCCGATTGTATCGAGTAGGTTAATTGAGTGCATAAATTGAATAATTTAAATACATCGCGAAGCTGACCCAGAGAATATACGGGAGCAACAAGTACATCGCCGGACGCGAGATTTTATAAAACCATATCATAGTAGCAAGTATCGCGATCCACAACGCAATGAGGTCAAGGAGCGCGAGCGCGGGATCATGGAATCCAAAAAAGAAAATTGACCAAAGCGCATTGAGCACAAGTTGAATAGCAAAAAGGATCAGTCCCCTTTTTCGATCCGCCGCAGCGACCTCTGATTTATTTTCCCAAACAAGAAACACCGAGATACCCATGAGTAAATACAAAAGTGTCCACACGGGGCCGAACACCCACGAGGGTGGATTGAGCGCAGGCTTCAACAGGGTTACGTACCACGAAGAAACGGATGAGATAGTAAAAGCAGAACCAACGATCCCCGCTAATTCACAAACAACAATAGCCAAAACGATTTTCCCAATACGTTTGAAAGTAAAGTTGTACATACAAATATTGTAGCATGTTAGAAACAATAATTAATGACCGTTGCTCGCTTTCCATATATCTCCAAAAGGGCTCCATGGCAGAGGAAGTAAAAATGGTTTTCGTAAGAATCAACCACGACAAACAGCTTGATCAATCTTATGAAACATGTTCTGTAAAAGATCAAGATTGATCTTATGAATGCAACATGCTAAAATTCTTTATATGAACAAAAAAGAGTTACGCGTCGTTGAACTTTTTGCCGGGGTCGGTGGTTTCCGCCTCGGCCTTGAAGGATACGGGAAAAAGAAACTAAAGGGATATAAGACTGTTTGGTCGAACCAATGGGAACCCGGAACAAAAAAGCAGCATGCATCTGAGGTTTACATTGCGAGATTTGGAAAAGAAGGACACAGCAATCAAGATATCGCTAAGGTTTCTGTTAAAGATATCAAGGACCACGACCTCCTTGTTGGTGGTTTCCCTTGCCAAGATTATTCTGTTGCACGAACACTGAACCAAGCTACGGGGCTTACTGGGAAGAAGGGGGTTTTGTGGTGGGAGATATATCGCATCTTAAAAGAAAAAGGTAAGAACGCTCCAAGATTCCTGTTTCTTGAGAATGTGGACCGACTCCTTCGCTCTCCCGCAAATGCGCGAGGAAAAGATTTCTCTATCATGCTCACCTCTCTTGCAGACCTTGGGTATGTCGTTGAGTGGAGAGTGATCAATGCCGCCGAGTATGGGAAACCACAGCGGCGAAAGAGGACCTTCATCATGGGTTATAAAAAGACCACTGGAGTTGGCAAAGAGATGCTGAAACATATCAATGAGCCACTAAGTTGGATGCTTAAGCATGGAGTTATTGCTGCAGCCTTTCCTGTTGAGCATACGATTGAGAACGAACATATCTACTACGAACTTGGGAAGGATGCAGCGAATGTCTCATCAGAATTTAAGAAAAGGTTCCCCGATGATGTACTCTTTTTGAATACCGGAATGATGGTCGATGGTCATGTGTATACGATTCGAACAAAGGAGAACTATCGTGGTAAGCGCATAAATCTTGGAGATGTCCTCCTGAAAGAAAAGGATGTACCCGAAGAATATTTCATTAAGAATAGTGATCTGAAGACCTGGAAATATCTCAAGGGAGCAAAGAAGGAGCCACGGAGCTCAAAGGGCGGTTTTGAATATCTCTACTCTGAGGGGAGCATGGCATACCCTGACAAGCTTGATAGACCATCTCGTACGATAATTACCGCCGAGGGTGGTTCGACACCATCGCGATTCAAGCATATCGTGGAAACCGAATCTGGGAGACTCCGTAGACTCACACCAACAGAGCTCGAACGCTTGTGCCAATTCCCTGATAACCACACTAACATTGAAGGCATGTCTGACGTCCGCAGGGCCTTCTTTATGGGTAACGCTCTTGTTGTCGGAGTGGTCAAAGATATGGGCAGAGCCCTCCTTAAGAAGATCGATGAGTACGGCGGTTGAGCAGAGAGACCACCTTCCTTACGGCAGGATTAGGATTTCTTTGTACCTCGTGCTCCCAGACAACAATAGATACCCATCCATCTTTTCTTAAAAGCTCAATCTTCTCTTTGTCTCGTTCACGATTTCGTATGAATTTCTTCTTCCAAAATATCCGATTATGTATCGGCAGCGGCAGGTCGCATTGTGGACAATGGTGCCAATAACAACCGTTCACGAATATCGCTATCTTCTTGTTTGTAAAAGTAATGTCCGGTCTTCCAGGAACATCTCGAGGGCGTAGACGGTACCCACGTACACCCGAAGCGCTCAAGAGCCTACGCAATATCAACTCCGGCTTTGTATTCTTCGCTTTATTCGCACTCATCACGTATGACGTGATGAGACCCTTTGCCTTAGGTGACCTTTTGTCCCGGGTGAAATCTGAGGTCTTCATATGAAAATTTACACATTAGGCGGGTTCTCAATCACCTTCTGGATATACTTGGCATTTAGCCAAAAGCACCTTTTTACTTCTTTTGTTTTTTGGGGAATAGGGATAATCGAGACGATCCGTTTAAAAAGAGTTTCTTAATTTTTTATGAAAATCTTAATTGATTGCCGACTCTACGGGCCAAAGCACGCCGGGATCGGCAGATATGTCAAAAATTTAGTTGACAATCTTTACCAGAAAAAAGAGGTTGAACTCTCTCT